>NZ_JBGLYV010000043.1:0-52546 GCF_047304225.1 Pseudomonas sp. Pseusp3
AACCTGAGGGCGCCGCGTCAAGTCAGACTCCCCGCATCATCGTTGACGACCATCGCGAGCAAGCTCGCTCCTACAGAGACAGAGCTCGCTCGCGAAACAAGTCAATACAAGACGCCCGGCTTATGCCGGGCGTTTTTGTTTGCTTGTAATTTACTCCCCCCTCCTCCTGTAGGAGCGAGCTTGCTCGCGAAGAACCTGAGGGCGCCGCGTCAAGTCAGACTCCCCGCATCATCGTTGACGACCATCGCGAGCAAGCTCGCTCCTACAGACAGCGGACATGCCGATCAACAGGCAGCAAAAAGGCGCCTCTCGGCGCCTTTTTGTTTTGCCTTTGAACGTCAGGCCATCTCGGCCGTGGTCTCGAACTCGAAGGTCAGCTCGCCGTCCTTGATGTCGATGTGCACCACACCGCCATGTTCGGCCAGTTCGCCAAAGAGAATCTCCTCCGCCAGCGGACGCTTGATCTTGTCCTGGATCAGGCGCGCCATTGGGCGAGCACCCATTGCCGCGTCGTAGCCACCTTCGGCGAGCCAGCTGCGAGCCGCATCGGTGACCTCCAGCAACACTCGCTTGTCTTCCAGCTGCGCCTGAAGCTCGGTAAGGAACTTGTCCACCACGCTCTTGATGACCTCATGACTGAGGCGACCAAACTGGATGATGGTGTCCAGACGGTTGCGGAATTCCGGCGTGAAGCTCTTCTTGATCACTTCCATCGCATCGGAGGAGTGATCCTGATAGGTGAAACCGATCGAAGCGCGAGCTGCAGTCTCGGCACCGGCGTTGGTCGTCATGATGACGATAACGTTACGGAAATCCGCCTTGCGCCCGTTGTTGTCGGTCAACGTACCGTGATCCATGACCTGCAACAGCAGGTTGAAGACTTCCGGATGCGCCTTCTCGATCTCATCGAGCAACAGCACGCAGTGTGGCTGCTTGGTAATGGCTTCGGTGAGCAGACCGCCCTGATCGAATCCGACATATCCCGGAGGCGCACCGATCAGACGCGATACGGTGTGGCGCTCCATATACTCGGACATGTCGAAACGAATCAACTCGACACCCAGTGCCTTGGCCAACTGACGCGCCGCTTCGGTTTTACCGACACCGGTAGGCCCTGCGAACAGGAACGAACCGACAGGCTTGTCAGGGGACTTGAGGCCGGCACGGGACAGCTTGATCGCGGTTGCCAGCGAGTCGATCGCGGCATCCTGACCGAACACGGTCAACTTCAGGTCACGCTCGAGGTTACGCAACAGCTCCTTGTCGGAACTGGTGACGTGCTTTGGCGGAATCCGCGCAATTTTCGCGACGATGTCCTCGACCTGAGGCACTTCGATACGTTTAACGCGCATCTCGACCGGTTGCAGGCGCTGGTAGGCACCCGCCTCGTCGATCACATCGATGGCCTTGTCCGGCATGTGCCGGTCATTGATATAGCGCGAAGCCAGCTCGGCGGCGGCGCGCAGGGCTTCATCACTGTATTCGATATTGTGATGGAGCTCGAAACGCCCTTTCAGGCCGCGCAGGATGCCGATGGTGTCTTCCACCGAAGGCTCCGACACATCGACTTTCTGGAAGCGTCGTGCCAGGGCACGGTCCTTCTCGAAGATCCCGCGGAATTCCTGGAAGGTGGTCGAACCGATGCAACGGATATCACCCGAGGACAGCAGCGGCTTGAGCAGGTTCGAGGCATCCATGACACCACCGGACGCAGCACCCGCACCAATGATGGTGTGGATCTCGTCGATGAACAGGATCGCCTGCGGACGTTTTTTCAGTTCATTGAGCAGCGCCTTGAAGCGCTTCTCGAAATCACCACGATACTTGGTACCGGCCAGCAAGGCACCCAGGTCAAGGGAGTAAACCACGCTGTTGGCCAACAGGTCCGGCACCTGGTTGTCGACAATACGCTTGGCCAGGCCTTCGGCAATCGCGGTTTTACCCACGCCCGCCTCGCCCACCAGCAGCGGATTGTTTTTGCGACGACGCGCCAGGATCTGCGCGACACGCTCGACTTCCAGCTCACGGCCCACCAACGGATCGATTCGACCCTGGCGCGCGAGTTCATTAAGGTTACTGGCATAAGCATCCAGGGGATTGCCAGAGGAAGAAGACTCACCGCCCTCGTCGTCCTGCATATCTTGCTCACCTTCAGAATGATCGCCATGCCCCGGCACCTTGGAAATGCCATGGGCGATGTAGTTGACGACATCTATACGGGCAACGCTCTGCTGTTTCAGCAGGAACACTGCCTGACTCTCTTGCTCACTGAAGATCGCGACCAGCACGTTGGCGCCAGTCACTTCGCGTTTGCCCGAGCTCTGTACGTGAAACACAGCACGTTGCAGTACACGCTGGAAGCCCAGGGTTGGCTGGGTTTCGCGATCCTCATCATGCACAGGGATCAATGGCGTGGTGGAGTCGATGAACTCCTGCAGGTCATGCTTGAGTTTGTCGAGGTTTGCGCCGCAGGCACGCAAAACGGTGGCGGCAGCCTCATTGTCCAATAGGGCCAGCAGGAGATGCTCGACGGTCATGAATTCATGACGCTTCGAACGGGCCTCCTTGAAGGCAAGATTGAGGGTGACTTCGAGCTCGCGGTTTAACATAGCTTCACCTCATACCCAAGTGTCCGGCGATTAACCGTCCTTCTCGATTTCACAGAGTAGCGGATGCTGGCTTTCCCTGGCGTACTGGTTGACCTGCATGGCCTTGGTCTCGGCGATGTCGCGGGTAAACACTCCACATACTGCCCGTCCTTCCGTATGGACGGCCAGCATGACCTTGGTCGCCAGCTCGCGATTCAGGTTAAAAAACACCTCGAGCACTTCGACCACGAAATCCATCGGTGTGTAGTCATCATTGAACAAAACCACCTTGTACATCGGCGGCGCCTGCAGTGCAGGCTTTGCCTCCTGAACAGCAATGCCTGTGGAATCGTCGTCGTGTAAATCAGGGTGATCCTGATTGAATGTTAGTCGAATCTGGCTGATTGCATGCATGGAAAGAAAGGTTCGTCAGTGGTTCAAATACAGTGGTGGGGACGGCTATCAGCGTTTTCAACTCCGACTGCCTGGTCAGCTTGACTATCGGCAAAACGGTGTTACAACCAATAGAGCCCACAGTGGGTAAAAAAGGTCCGCGGAGTCAATCTTATTTACAGATTCGACTGCGGATGTACTGGATGATACTCCAGTGATGGAGTCTGTTGCAGAGGGATATGGGTATGGCTGTCGGCAAGGTGAAGTGGTTCAACAATGCCAAGGGTTACGGATTCATCAACGAGGAAGGCAAGACAGAAGATCTGTTTGCCCACTACTCAGCCATTAAAATGGATGGTTATAAAACCCTGAAAGCCGGGCAAGCTGTCGTATTCGAGATCATCCAGGGCCCCAAAGGTCTGCACGCGATCAACATCGGCAACCCGGTGGATGCCTCGAAAGCGGCTACATCCTCCGTGCAACAGACCGTTACGGTGTAAGCCCCCCCCCATCATCATCCCGCCATAAAAAAACCGCCTGACTCAAACGCTTGAATCAGGCGGTTTTCATATGCCTGCGTTTTCTTACATGTGCGAGATCAGCGCATCGCCGAAACCGGAAGACGACACCAGTTTCGCGCCTTCCATCAGACGCTCGAAGTCATAGGTCACGGTCTTGGCGGAAATCGCGCCGTTGGTGCCCTTGATGATCAGGTCGGCTGCTTCGGTCCAGCCCATGTGGCGCAGCATCATTTCAGCGGACAGGATCAGCGAACCCGGGTTGACCTGGTCCTTGCCTGCGTACTTCGGTGCCGTACCGTGGGTGGCTTCGAACATGGCCACGGTGTCGGACAGGTTGGCACCCGGCGCGATACCGATACCGCCCACTTCCGCCGCCAGGGCGTCGGAGAGGTAGTCACCGTTCAGGTTCAGGGTTGCGATCACATCGTACTCGGCCGGGCGCAGCAGGATCTGCTGGAGCATGGCGTCGGCGATGGCATCCTTGACGACAACGTTCTTGCCGGTTTTCGGGTTCTTGAACTGCATCCACGGGCCACCGTCGAGCAGGGTCGCGCCGAACTCTTCAGCCGCCACTTCGTAGGCCCATTCCTTGAAGGCACCCTCGGTGAACTTCATGATGTTGCCTTTGTGCACGATGGTCAGCGAATCGCGATCGTTGTCGACCACATATTGCAGGGCCTTGCGCGCCAGACGCTTGGTGCCTTGCAGCGACACCGGCTTGACGCCGATACCGCAGTTCTCGTCGAAACGGATCTTGGTAACGCCCATTTCTTCCTTGAGGAACTTGATGACCTTGGTGGCTTCCGGCGTACCGGCCTTCCACTCGATGCCGGCGTAGATGTCTTCGGAGTTCTCGCGGAAGATGGTCATGTCGACATCGCCTGGCTTCTTGACCGGGCTAGGCACGCCTTCGAACCAGCGCACCGGGCGCAGGCAGACGTACAGGTCGAGTTGCTGACGCAGGGCCACGTTCAGGGAACGGATGCCGCCACCGACCGGGGTGGTCAGCGGGCCCTTGATGGAAACCACGTAATCCTTGACCGCGTCCAGGGTTTCCTGAGGCAGCCAGGTGTCCTGATCGTAAACCTGAGTCGCTTTCTCCCCGGCGTACACTTCCATCCAGGAAATCTTGCGCTCGCCACCGTAGGCCTTCTTAACAGCAGCATCGACAACCTTGATCATGACCGGGCTGATGTCGACACCAATGCCGTCGCCTTCGATGAAGGGGATGATCGGGTTATTAGGAACATTGAGAGAATGGTCTGCATTGACGGTGATTTTGTCGCCGACGGCTGGAACCTGAATCTTCTTGTAACCCATGCTGAACTCCATTGATTGGATTGAACATCTGGCTTGGTTCGAGCGTAACCCAGTTGAATCGGCGCGCAAACCCTATGTTCCATCCAACTGCCGCAAAGCCTTGCAACTCGCGCGCTACAAGCCTGAAAGCAAAGGGAAAAGCGCCAAATTCAAGCACGACGAATGACCTTACGCCTTGCTCGCCCCTGCGACCTTTAGACCAATGGACGACATTCGTTGCGTATGAACCATCGGCAGATTGCCAGCTACCTATGTATAATGCCGCCGCTGACTAAAGGGTCACGACGGGCCAAACAGCTCTACGACGAGTGTTTACGCCCGATAAGCCGGTCTGTTACCGCAGCCCGGCTGCTTGACACCCTACTGATGCACCCAACATCACAGCAACGAAACCTCGATATTCGGCTCATGGATGACTTTGAACGAACGCGCTTACCCGGCGCCCTCGAGTTTCTGCGCACGCTTTAGCAAAGAAGAGAGAGTTAATCCGAATATGCCCACCCGCTCGAAGATCATCTATACCTTCACCGACGAAGCCCCAGCCCTCGCCACCTATTCTCTGTTGCCTATCATCGAGGCCTACACCGCTTCGGCCGATATCGCCGTTGAAACCCGCGATATCTCTCTTGCAGGGCGCATCCTGGCCAGCTTCCCCGAGCAACTGGGCGACAAAGCCGTAGCCGACCACCTCGCCGAACTGGGCGCCCTGGCCGTTACGCCTGAAGCCAACATCATCAAGCTGCCGAACATCAGCGCTTCGGTTCCACAGCTGCAAGCCGCGATCAAGGAACTGCAAGCCCAGGGCTACAACCTGCCGGACTACCCGGAAACCGTGACCTGCGACGCCGACAAAGAAGCCAAGGCGCGCTACGACAAGGTCAAGGGCAGCGCCGTGAACCCGGTTCTGCGTGAAGGCAACTCCGACCGTCGCGCTCCGCTGTCGGTCAAGAACTACGCACGCAAGCACCCGCACAAAATGGGCGCCTGGGCCAAGGACTCCAAGTCCCACGTCGCGCACATGAGCACCGGCGATTTCTACGGCAGCGAAAAAGCCGCCCTGATCGACGCCGCTGACGCCGTGAAAATCGAACTGATCGCTCAGGACGGCACCTCCACCGTCCTGAAAGAAAAGACCACCGTACAAGCCGGTGAGATCCTCGATTGCGCGGTCATGAGCAAAAACGCCCTGCGCAGCTTCATCGCGGCCGAAATCGAAGACGCCAAGGCACAAGGCGTGCTGCTGTCGGTTCACCTGAAAGCCACCATGATGAAGGTCTCCGACCCGATCATGTTCGGCCAGATCGTTGCCGAGTTCTATAAGGACGCACTGGCCAAGCACGCTGAAGTGCTGGCACAGATCGGCTTCAACCTGAACAACGGCATTGGCGACCTGTACGCTCGCATCAAGGCATTGCCTGCCGAGCAACAAGCTGCCATCGAAGCTGACATCCAGGCGGTCTACGCCGTTCGCCCTTCCCTGGCGATGGTCAACTCCGACAAAGGCATCACCAACCTGCACGTGCCGAGCGACGTGATCGTCGACGCCTCGATGCCGGCCATGATCCGTGACTCCGGCAAGATGTGGGGCACCGACGGCCAGCTGCACGACACCAAGGCCGTGATCCCGGATCGCTGCTACGCCACCATCTACCAGGCCGTGATCGAAGATTGCAAAGCCAACGGTGCGTTCGATCCGACCACCATGGGCAGCGTACCGAACGTTGGCCTGATGGCGAAGAAAGCCGAAGAGTACGGTTCCCACGACAAGACTTTCCAGATCAAGGCTGACGGCGTTGTTCGCGTCACCGACAGCAAGGGCAACCTGCTGCTGGAGCAGTCGGTTGAAGCCGGCGACATCTTCCGCATGTGCCAGACCAAAGACGCGCCGATCCAGGACTGGGTCAAACTGGCCGTCAACCGCGCTCGCGCCAGCAGCACTCCGGCGATTTTCTGGCTGGACCCGCTGCGCGCCCACGATGGCGTGGTGATCGAGAAAGTTCAGGCTTACCTGAAGGATCACGACACTGCCGGTCTGGACATCCAGATCATGTCGCCGGTCGACGCCATGAAGTACACCCTGCAGCGCACCCGCGCAGGCAAAGACACCATCTCGGTGACCGGCAACGTACTGCGTGACTACCTGACCGACCTGTTCCCGATCATGGAACTGGGCACCAGCGCCAAGATGCTGTCGATCGTGCCGCTGATGAACGGCGGTGGCCTGTTCGAAACCGGCGCCGGCGGTTCGGCTCCGAAGCACGTTCAGCAGCTGCTGGAAGAGAACTTCCTGCGCTGGGATTCGCTGGGTGAGTTCCTGGCCCTGGCTGCGTCCCTGGAACACCTGGGCGTGACCTACAACAATCCAAAGGCGCTGGTTCTGGCCAAGACCCTGGATCAGGCCACTGGCCAGTTCCTGGACAACAACAAGTCGCCATCGCGCAAAGTCGGCAACATCGACAACCGCGGCAGCCACTTCTACCTGGCGCTGTACTGGGCTCAAGCCCTGGCTGCCCAGACCGAAGACACTGCATTGCAAGCGCAGTTCGCGACCTTGGCCAAGACCCTGACCGAGAACGAGGCGACCATCGTTGCCGAGCTCAACGCCGTTCAGGGCAAGCCAGTGGACATCGGCGGTTACTACCACGCCGACGCCGAGCTGATCAGCAAGGCCATGCGCCCAAGCGCAACCTTCAACGCGGCTGTCGCTGCGCTGGTTTAAGGTTGTAAGGGAACATCACAAACCCCGGCCCTGTGCCGGGGTTTGTGTTTTTTAGCGTTCACATAAATTTATCTGAGAAATCCGATCCATGTGGGAGCGGGCTTGCTCGCGAATGCGGTTTATCATTCAACATCGATATTGACTGACCCACCGCTTTCGCGAGCAAGCCCGCTCCCACATTGACCGCACTCCAACATCTGAAGTTGAGGAAATCCCATGGACTGGCAACCCCACATCACCGTCGCCACCATCATCGAAGACAACGGCCGCTTCCTGATGGTCGAGGAACTCAAGCACGGACGCGTGGTGCTCAACCAGCCCGCCGGCCATCTGGATCCGAACGAAACCCTGACCGAAGCCGCTGTCCGTGAAACCCTCGAGGAAACCGGCTGGGACGTCGAACCGACCGGCGTGCTGGGCATTTACCTCTACACCGCCCCCAGCAACGGTGTGACATACCAGCGGGTCTGCTTCATCGCCAAAGCGTTGAAACACCATCCCGATTACCAGCTGGACGACGGCATTGTCGGCGCCAAGTGGCTGACCCGCGAAGAATTAATCGAACAGCGTGCCAACTGGCGCAGCGAGTTGATCATCCGCTGTATCGATGATTATCTGGACGGTAAACACTTCGGCCTCGAATTGATCCGTCCTTCTCTTTAGCCTTGCAGGCTGGAGCCTGTTAGAATCGCGTCCTTTTTCAAGACACTCATTGAATCCCTATGCGTGATCCAGCCCCTTCTGACACACAAAAGAAGCGCGTCATTGTCGGCATGTCCGGCGGCGTGGACTCTTCCGTTTCCGCCCTCCTGCTGATCGAGCAGGGTTATGAGGTGGAAGGCCTGTTCATGAAGAACTGGGAAGAAGACGACGGAACCGAATACTGCACCGCAATGGACGACCTGGCGGACGCCCAGGCCGTGTGCGACAAGATTGGCATCAAGCTGCACACCGCCAACTTTGCCGCCGAGTACTGGGACAACGTGTTCGAGCATTTCCTGGCCGAATACAAGGCCGGACGCACGCCGAACCCGGACATCCTGTGCAACCGCGAAATCAAGTTCAAGGCGTTCCTCGACTACGCCATGATGCTCGGCGCCGACCTGATCGCCACCGGTCACTACGTGCGTCGCCGCGACATCGATGGCCGCACCGAACTGCTCAAGGGCCTGGACCCGAACAAGGATCAGAGCTACTTCCTGCACGCCGTCGGCGGCGAACAGATCGCCAAGACCCTGTTCCCGGTCGGCGAACTGGAAAAACCGCAAGTGCGTGCCATTGCCGAGAAATACGAGCTGGCGACCGCGAAGAAAAAGGATTCCACCGGGATCTGCTTTATCGGCGAGCGCCGCTTCAGCGATTTCCTCAAGCAGTACCTGCCGGCGCAACCGGGCGAGATCAAGACCACCGAAGGCGAAATCATCGGCCGCCACCACGGCCTGATGTATCACACCATCGGCCAGCGCCAGGGCCTGGGCATCGGCGGGCTGAAGGATGCCAGCGATGAGCCGTGGTACGTGCTGATCAAGGACCTGGAACACAACGAACTGATCGTTGGCCAGGGTAATGATCACCCGTGGCTGTTCTCCCGCGCCCTGCTCGCTTCCGATATCTATTGGGTCAACCCGATCGATCTGAGCCAGCCGCGCAAGCTGACCGCCAAGGTCCGTTATCGCCAGGGCGACCAGCCCTGCACCCTGGAAAAGACCGCCACGGGTTATCGCGCAACCTTCGATGATCCGCAACGCGCAGTCACTCCGGGCCAGTCCGTGGTGTTCTACGACGGTGAAGTCTGCCTCGGCGGCGGCGTTATTGAAGTGGCTGAGCCATGGACCAGCAAGGGCACCCCTCAAGGCGAGCAACAATGAGCCCCATTCAGGAGCAATTGACAGCACTGGGCGGCGTGTTTCTCGCCGCCGTGCTGGTGGACAGGATTGCCAAGACCGGCCAGACCAACGAGGCCGGCCTGACCTGCATGCTCGGCAGCTTGCTGATTCGCGACCCCAAGGACACTCTGGAAGTCTATGGCGGCGATGACATCAACCTGCGTGAAGGTTATCGCGCCCTGATCGGCGCCCTTGAACGCGACCCAAGCGCCCTGCAGCGCGAGCCGCTGCGCTACGCCCTGGCCATGCTCGGTCTTGAGCGCCAACTGGCAAAGCGCAACGACATGCTCGACGTGATCGGCAAGCGCCTGCCGCAGATTCAATCCCAGGTCGAACACTTCGGCCCGGCGCACGAAAACGTGATCGCAGCGTGCGGCGCGCTGTATCAGGACACCCTGAGCACCCTGCGCCAACGCATCCAGGTGCATGGCGACATGCGTAACCTGCAACAACCGAGCAATGCCTCGAAAATTCGCGCCCTGCTGCTGGCCGGCATTCGTTCGGCGCGCCTGTGGCGGCAATTGGGCGGTCATCGCTGGCAGCTGGTGATCAGCCGCCGCAAATTGCTGAAAGAGCTTTACCCATTGATGCGTAACGAATAACCCGCATCGACGGAACCGAACTAAGCAATACGCGTAATACGCCGGTCAGTTGGCGACGGACCGGCGGATTTTTTCATGTATGATACGCGCCCCATTTCGTTGCCCGACTGTCCGAGAACACCCCATGCAGCTCTCTTCGCTCACTGCGGTTTCCCCTGTTGACGGCCGCTACGCCGGCAAAACCCAGGCCCTGCGCCCAATTTTCAGCGAGTACGGCCTGATCCGCGCCCGCGTCCTGGTTGAAGTGCGCTGGCTCCAGCGCCTGGCCGCTCACCCTGCCATCAGCGAAGTGCCGGCGTTCTCCGCCGAAGCCAACGCTGTGCTCAACACCCTGGCGGAAAACTTCTCTCTGGAGCACGCCGAGCGCGTCAAAGAGATCGAGCGCACCACCAACCACGATGTCAAAGCCATCGAATACCTGCTCAAAGAGCAAGCGGCCAAGCTGCCGGAACTGGCCAAGGTCAGCGAGTTCATCCACTTTGCCTGCACCAGCGAGGACATCAACAACCTGTCCCACGCCCTGATGCTGCGCGAAGGCCGTGATGACGTGATGCTGCCGCTGATGCGCCAGACCGCCAATGCCATCCGCGAACTGGCCATCCGCTTCGCCGACGTGCCGATGCTGTCGCGTACCCACGGTCAACCGGCCTCGCCGACCACCCTGGGCAAAGAACTGGCGAACGTGGTTTACCGCCTGGAGCGTCAGATCGCCCAGGTCGCTGCCGTTCCACTGCTGGGCAAGATCAACGGCGCTGTCGGCAACTACAACGCACACCTGTCGGCCTACCCTGAGATCGACTGGGAAGCCAACGCCCGCGCCTTCATCGAAGACGAGCTGGGCCTGGGCTTCAACCCGTACACCACGCAGATCGAACCGCACGACTACATTGCCGAGCTGTTCGACGCGATCGCGCGCTTCAACACCATCCTGATCGACTTCGACCGCGACATCTGGGGCTACATCTCCCTGGGTTATTTCAAACAGCGCACCATCGCTGGCGAAATCGGCTCGTCGACCATGCCGCACAAGGTCAACCCGATCGACTTCGAAAACTCCGAAGGCAACCTGGGCATCGCCAACGCACTGTTCCAGCACTTGGCGAGCAAGCTGCCGATCTCCCGCTGGCAGCGCGACCTGACCGACTCCACCGTGCTGCGCAACCTCGGTGTCGGCTTCGCCCACAGCGTGATCGCGTACGAAGCCAGCCTCAAAGGCATCAGCAAACTTGAGCTCAACGAGCAGAAGATTGCCGCTGACCTGGACGCCTGCTGGGAAGTATTGGCCGAGCCGATCCAGACCGTGATGCGTCGCTACAACATCGAAAACCCATATGAAAAGCTGAAAGAACTGACCCGCGGCAAGGGCATCAGCCCTGAAGCGCTGCAGACTTTCATCGACGGCCTGGACATGCCAGCTGCCGCCAAGGCTGAGTTGAAACTGCTCACCCCGGCCAACTACATCGGCAACGCTGTAGCACAAGCCAAACGCATCTGATCGACCGCTAGACCCTTTTAAGACGCCCGGCCGCGCCGGGCGTTTTTATTCCCGTCTGAAAAGTGCATTTTTTCAATAGGTTACACATGAATCCTGATATTCCTCTTCAACTTCTGGGCGGCATCACGGCACGGGAATTCCTGCGCGACTACTGGCAGAAAAAGCCGCTGCTGATCCGCCAGGCGATTCCTGATTTCGAAAGCCCGATCGACGCCGACGAACTGGCCGGCCTGGCGCTGGAAGAAGAAGTCGAATCGCGCCTGATCATCGAGAATGGCGAGCGTCCGTGGGAACTGCGTCGCGGCCCGTTCGCCGAAGATGAATTCAGCAAGCTGCCTGAAACTGACTGGACCTTGCTGGTGCAAGCTGTGGATCAGTTCGTCCCGGAAGTCAGCGAACTGCTGGAAAACTTCCGTTTTCTGCCGAGCTGGCGCATCGACGACGTGATGATCAGCTACGCCGCGCCAGGTGGCAGCGTTGGTCCGCACTTCGACAACTACGACGTGTTCCTGCTGCAAGGCCACGGCAAGCGCAACTGGAAGATCGGCCAGATGTGCAACACCGAGAGCCCGCTGCTGGCCCACGCCGACCTGCGCATCCTCTCCGAATTCGAAGCCACCGACGAATGGGTGCTGGAACCGGGCGACATGCTCTACCTGCCACCGCGCCTGGCCCATTGCGGCGTTGCCGTTGATGAATGCATGACCTACTCGGTCGGCTTCCGCGCGCCGAGCGCTGCCGAAGTGCTGACCCACTTCACTGACTTCCTCAGCCAGTTCCTGTCGGACGAAGAACGCTACACCGACGCCGACGCCTTGCCGACTGCCGATCCTCACCAGATCCAGCGCGACGCACTCGACCGCCTGAAAGGCTTGCTGGCCGAACACATGAGCGACGAGCGCCTGCTGCTGACCTGGTTTGGCCAGTTCATGACCGAGCCACGCTACCCGGAACTGGTGGTGGGCCCGGAGGACGTCGAAGAAGACGACTTCATGTCTGCCCTGGAACAAGGCGCAATCCTGATTCGCAACCCGAGCGCACGCCTGGCATGGTCCGAAGTCGACGACGACCTGCTGCTGTTCGCCAGCGGCCAGAGCCGTTATCTGCCGGGCAAACTGCGCGAACTGCTGAAGATGATCTGCGCCGCTGACGCGCTGCACGCCGACAACCTCGGCGAATGGCTGAGCGATGAAGACGGCCGCGGCCTGTTGTGCGAACTGGTCAAGCAGGGAAGCCTGGGGTTTGCCGATGAATAAGATTCACGTACGTGTCGCAGACTGGCAGAAGGACAACGCCGAGATCCGGCGCATTCGTGAAACGGTGTTCGTCGCCGAGCAGTGCGTTCCACCTGAACTGGAATGGGATGCCGACGATGCAACCGCCGTGCACTTCCTCGCGTTCGAAGGCGACTTTCCGATTGGCACCGCCCGTTTGCTGCCCGATGGTCACATCGGCCGAGTGTCGGTGCTCAAGGATTGGCGCGGCCTGAAAGTCGGCGACAAGCTGATGCAGGCGGTGATTGGCGAAGCCGAAGAACGCGGCTTGAAGCAACAGATGCTCAGCGCCCAAGTGCAAGCCACGGCGTTCTATGAGCGCCTGGGCTTCAACATGGTCAGTGAGGAGTTCCTGGAAGCCGGGATTCCGCATGTGGACATGGTGCGGCACTCGGCCTGATACCCTATGGCGAGGGAGCCTGCTCCCTCGCCACAGCACCACAAAACGCCCTGACATCACGCGATGCCGGGGCGTTTTGCTGTCTACGATTCAACTTACCCCACCCCGAGCCGACAAACTTGTAGGAGCGAGCTTGCTCGCGATGGGCGTGAACGATAATGCTGGAAGCCTGACACCCCGCGGCGTCCTCAAGACCATCGCGAGCAAGCTCGCTCCTACAAACCCCGGGCCGACAAAGTGGCAATATCAAGTCTTTAGAACGCGGAGATAACGGACATGTCCCTACGCACCCTGCTCACCACCCTGCTGCTCGGCTGCAGTTTTTCGGTGCTGGCAGCCACAGAAATCATCCCCCTCAAATACCACACCAGCGCCGACCTGCTGCCGGTTGCGCAGGATTTCGTCGGCAAGGAAGGCCAGGTCAGCGCCTACGGCAGCCAACTGATTGTCAACGCCGATGAGCGCAAGATCGACGAACTTAAAGCCCTTCTTTCGCAACTCGATACAGCGCCCAAACGGCTGCTGATCACCGTCGACACCAGTGACAACAACTTCCAGGGTGACCAGCGTCAAGCGGTGAACGGCGCCAAGCCAGGCCAGACCCGCATCATCAACTACAGCACCGACAGCCGCGACGGCGGCATTCAGCAGGTACAGGCCAGCGAAGGCGCACCGGCACTGATCCAGGTCGGCCAGAGCGTGCCGGTCACCAGCAGCCAGAGCGATTCCTATGGCGGCTACAGCAGCCAGACCGAGTATCGCAATGTCACCCAGGGTTTCTACGTCACCGCAAACGTCACTGGCGACATCGTTCACCTGTCGATCAGTACCAACCGTGACCGCATGAGCCAGGAACGTCCCGATGTAGTGAACGTACAAAGCACCGACACAACCGTCACCGGCCACCTCGGTGAGTGGATCCTGCTGGCCGGGGTCAATGGCCAGACCCAGGCCGACAAACAGGGCCTGACCCGCAGCTACTCGACCCAGAGCCGCAACGACATGACTTTGCGGGTTAAAGTCGACACCCTGGACTAAAGCACCAAAAACTGACTGCCGAGTCGTATTAGACCAAAGATGTAGTGCTCGAAAAAAAGCACTACAAAACGTTTGACGAGCCAAAAAAGCGAAGGCATGATGGCCTCGCTCCCGCTAATCAGGGGCCCTGGCAAGGGCCTTCGAGGCGATGTTCGCAACCTACCCCCGCGAACCGCTTCGTGTCTGTACCGCCCACAAGGTGTGTTTGACGAGGTTGTCGACTGGAACGAAGTTGTCCCGAGGGACGGAAGCGTAATTAGGTAACCCGGCAGCACACTGATGTTCGTACCAAGGCCCACGACGCCCGAATGCGCCCGCAGTTCGCCTTTACCTGCTCACTTCCCCTCGAGCCGATCGTTCATCCCGTCGCCCTCCCCGCCGAATCCGACTTGACCGCTTAAGCTTCTGGTCAGCGAGCGCAGGAATTTTCCACCGCAGAACAACTTTTCATAAAGACGCGACGAGGTTTATCTCCCATGGCACTGACACGCGAACAGCAAATTGCAGCCCTCGAAAAAGACTGGGCTGAAAACCCGCGCTGGAAAGGCGTGACACGCACTTACTCCGCTGCTGACGTCGTCCGCCTGCGTGGCTCGGTTCAACCTGAGCACACCTTTGCAAAAATGGGCGCCGAGAAGCTGTGGAACCTGGTCACCCAGGGTGCCAAGCCGGCCTTCCGTCCTGAGAAAGATTTCGTCAACTGCATGGGCGCCCTGACCGGCGGCCAGGCTGTACAACAAGTCAAAGCCGGTATCCAGGCGATCTACCTGTCGGGCTGGCAAGTGGCTGCGGACAACAACTCCGCCGAATCGATGTACCCGGACCAGTCGCTGTACCCGGTGGACTCGGTTCCAACCGTGGTCAAGCGCATCAACAACGCGTTCCGTCGTGCCGACCAGATCCAGTGGAAAGCCGGCAAGAACCCGGGCGACGCTGGCTACATCGACTACTTCGCACCCATCGTGGCTGATGCCGAAGCCGGTTTCGGCGGCGTACTGAACGCTTACGAGCTGATGAAGAGTATGATCGAAGCAGGCGCCGCCGGCGTTCACTTCGAAGACCAGCTGGCTTCCGTGAAGAAATGCGGCCACATGGGCGGCAAGGTACTGGTTCCTACCCAGGAAGCCGTACAGAAGCTGACCGCTGCCCGTCTGGCGGCCGACGTTGCCGGTACTCCGACCATCATCCTGGCTCGTACCGACGCCAACGCCGCTGACCTGCTGACTTCCGACTGCGACCCGTACGACCAGCCATTCGTGACTGGCGAACGCACCCAGGAAGGTTTCTACAAGGTTCGCGCCGGTCTGGACCAGGCCATCGCTCGCGGCCTGGCCTACGCGCCGTACGCCGACCTGATCTGGTGCGAAACCGCCAAGCCGGACCTGGAAGAAGCCCGTCGCTTCGCTGAAGCGATCAAGAAGGAATACCCGGACCAACTGCTGTCGTACAACTGCTCGCCTTCCTTCAACTGGAAGAAAAACCTGGACGACGCAACCATCGCCAAGTTCCAGCGCGAACTGTCCGCCATGGGCTACAAGCACCAGTTCATCACCCTGGCCGGCATTCACAACATGTGGCACAGCATGTTCAACCTGGCGCATGACTACGCCCGCAACGACATGACTGCCTACGTGAAGCTGCAAGAGCAGGAATTCGCCGACGCCGCCAAGGGTTACACCTTCGTGGCTCACCAGCAGGAAGTGGGCACCGGCTACTTCGACGACATGACCACCGTGATCCAGGGTGGCTCGTCTTCGGTAACAGCACTGACCGGTTCGACCGAAGAAGAACAGTTCCACTGATCTGCTTCGCTTGAGACATCAGCCGTTGCGGACCGGATAAAAAGCTAACCGCAACGCTGCACATCTGACGCCCCGACTGGTTCGGGGCGTTTTTTTTCCTGCGATTTAACAAACAACGCAAGCCCCCCCCCCCCTGTAGGAGCGAGCCTGCTCGCGATGACCCTGAGGGCGCCGCGGGGTGTCAGGCCCCCAGCGTCATCGCTGACCACCATCGCGAGCAAGCTCGCTCCTACAGGTACAGGGGATGGTGGTGACCTGGAAAAACATTGATCCAGAGCGACATCGACGTCAGAAAAATCCGCTAAAACGCACACCGCTGCTACTTGCTGTAACGCTCAAATAAGACAACTTCCCGAGTATCCGAGGGGCAAACAGTTTGAAAACCACCACAAACAATATTGATTATCATTTAGCTACAACTATGTTCGTTACATTCCCTACAAAACATTATTTGCGAAAAGCCCCCTAATGCCCGCAACGCAAGGGCTGCCGGCTTTTGCAGACTCGCTATGTCCTTATTCCTATAAATAATTTCGCTATAGGAATTTTACTTGCCGGGTGTTTAGCCATAAAATCAGCGGGATTGATTGCTGCGACATATCGTCACTGCTTTGTTTCTTTTCAAGCTCAGAGACCTTTGCTCTCTGTTAAGGATTACCAGCATGCCCGAAGCGACAGGACTCATGGCCCACAACTGGGGCTTTGCCATTTTCCTTCTAGGCGTTGTCGGCCTCTGTGCCTTCATGCTGGGCGTTTCCAGCCTACTCGGGTCAAAAGCCTGGGGCCGCAGCAAAAACGAACCGTTCGAGTCCGGCATGCTACCTACAGGTGGCGCCCGCTTGCGGCTCTCAGCCAAATTCTATCTGGTCGCGATGCTCTTCGTGATCTTCGATATCGAAGCCCTCTTTCTCTTTGCATGGTCTGTGTCCGTCCGCGAAAGCGGCTGGACCGGATTCGTCGAAGCTCTCGTTTTCATAGCAATTCTGTTGGCAGGCCTTGTCTACCTATTCCGAGTGGGCGCCCTTGACTGGGCTCCGGAAGCTCGGCGCAAGCGGCAAGCGAAGCTGAAACAATGAGGCTTTGGCAATGCAATACAATCTCACCAGGATCGACCCCGATGCTCCTAACGAGCAGTATCCGATTGGCCAACGGGAAACCGTTTCCGATCCGTTAGAAGATCAAGTCCACAAAAACATTTTCATGGGCAAGCTCGAAGACGTGCTCAACGGCACGATCAACTGGGGGCGCAAGAACTCCCTGTGGCCGTACAACTTCGGTCTTTCGTGCTGCTACGTGGAAATGACCACCGCCTTCACGGCGCCCCACGACATCGCGCGCTTTGGCGCCGAGGTTATCCGGGCATCGCCGCGTCAGGCGGATTTCATGGTTATCGCCGGTACCTGCTTCATCAAGATGGCGCCGATCATTCAGCGTCTCTACGAGCAAATGCTCGAGCCTAAATGGGTCATCTCCATGGGTTCGTGCGCCAACTCCGGTGGCATGTACGACATCTACTCCGTCGTTCAAGGGGTGGACAAGTTCCTGCCCGTGGACGTCTACGTGCCTGGCTGCCCGCCCCGCCCTGAAGCTTTCCTGCAAGGCCTGATGCTGTTGCAGGAGTCGATTGGCCAGGAGCGTCGCCCACTTTCCTGGGTCGTTGGCGATCAAGGCGTGTACCGCGCCGAGATGCCGTCCGAAAAGGAAAAGCGCCGCGAACAGCGTATTCAGGTAACCAACCTGCGCAGCCCCGACGAAGTCTGATCCAGTTCTGCTGTTTCAAAGAAACGAAAAACTGGCTTCATTCTTTACGTTGACCGAAAGCGATAAATAACCATGACTACAGGCAGTGCTCTGTACATCCCGCCTTACAAGGCAGACGACCAGGATGTGGTCGTCGAACTGAACAACCGTTTTGGCCCGGAGGCGTTCACCGCCCAGCCTACCCGCACCGGCATGCCGGTGCTTTGGGTTGCCCGCGCCAAACTCGTCGAAGTCCTGACGTTCCTGCGTAACCTGCCCAAGCCGTACGTCATGCTCTATGACCTGCACGGCGTGGACGAGCGCCTGCGCACCAAGCGTCAAGGGCTGCCGAACGGCGTCGACTTCTCCGTGTTCTACCACCTGATGTCGATCGAACGTAATAGTGACGTGATGATCAAGGTCGCCTTGTCCGAGAGCGACCTCAGCTTGCCGACCGTCACCAGCATCTGGCCGAATGCCAACTGGTACGAGCGTGAAGTCTGGGACATGTACGGTATCGACTTCAAAGGCCACCCTCACCTGTCGCGCATCATGATGCCGCCGACCTGGGAAGGTCACCCGCTGCGCAAGGACTTCCCGGCCCGCGCCACCGAATTCGACCCGTTCACTCTGAACCTGGCCAAGCAACAGCTCGAGGAAGAGTCTGCGCGCTTCAAGCCTGAAGACTGGGGCATGAAGCGTTCCGGCCCGAACGAGGACTACATGTTCCTCAACCTCGGCCCGAACCACCCGTCCGCGCACGGTGCGTTCCGTATCATCCTGCAGCTGGACGGTGAAGAGATCGTCGACTGCGTACCGGACGTCGGCTACCACCACCGTGGTGCCGAGAAAATGGCCGAGCGTCAGTCCTGGCACAGCTTCATCCCGTACACCGACCGTATCGACTACCTCGGCGGCGTGATGAACAACCTGCCGTACGTGCTCTCGGTCGAGAAGCTGGCCGGCATCAAGGTGCCGGAGAAGGTCGACGTCATCCGCATCATGATGGCCGAGTTCTTCCGGATCACCAGCCACCTGCTGTTCCTGGGGACCTACATCCAGGACGTCGGCGCCATGACCCCGGTGTTCTTCACCTTCACCGACCGTCAGCGTGCCTACACCGTGATCGAAGCCATCACCGGTTTCCGTCTGCACCCGGCCTGGTACCGCATCGGTGGCGTCGCCCACGACCTGCCGCGCGGCTGGGAAAAACTGGTCAAGGATTTCGTCGAGTGGATGCCCAAGCGTCTGGACGAATACCAGAAAGCCGCCCTGGACAACAGCATCCTGCGTGGCCGGACCATCGGCGTCGCCGACTACAACACCAAAGAGGCCCTGGAATGGGGCGTCACCGGTGCCGGCCTGCGTTCGACCGGTTGCGATTTCGACCTGCGTAAAGCGCGCCCGTACTCGGGCTACGAGAACTTCGAATTCGAAGTGCCGCTGGCTGCCAATGGCGATGCCTACGACCGCTGCATCGTGCGTGTCGAGGAGATGCGCCAGAGCATCAGGATCATCGACCAGTGCCTGCGCAACATGCCGGAAGGCCCGTACAAGGCGGATCACCCGCTGACCACGCCGCCGCCGAAAGAGCGCACCCTGCAGCACATCGAAACCTTGATCACGCACTTCCTGCAAGTTTCGTGGGGCCCGGTCATGCCGGCCAACGAATCCTTCCAGATGATCGAAGCGACCAAGGGCATCAACAGTTATTACCTGACGAGCGATGGCGGCACCATGAGCTACCGCACCCGGATTCGTACACCAAGCTTCCCGCACCTGCAGCAGATCCCTTCGGTGATCAAAGGCAGCATGGTCGCGGACTTGATTGCGTACCTGGGTAGTATCGATTTCGTTATGGCCGACGTGGACCGCTAAGCATGAACAGCACGCTTATCCAGACAGACCGTTTCACCTTGAGTGAAACCGAGCGCTCGGCCATCGAGCACGAGCTGCATCACTACGAAGACCCGCGCGCGGCGTCTATCGAAGCCCTGAAGATCGTCCAGAAGGAACGCGGTTGGGTGCCGGACGGCGCCCTGTACGCCATCGGCGAGATCCTCGGCATCCCGGCCAGCGACGTTGAAGGCGTGGCGACGTTCTATAGCCAGATCTTCCGTCAGCCAGTCGGCCGCCACATCATTCGCGTCTGCGACAGCATGGTCTGCTACATCGGCGGCCACGAGTCCGTGGTCAGCGAAATCCAGAGCAAGCTTGGCATCGGCCTGGGTCAGACCACCGCCGACGGTCGTTTCACCCTGCTGCCGGTCTGCTGCCTCGGCAACTGCGACAAGGCGCCGGCGTTGATGATCGACGACGACACTTTCGGTGATGTTCAGCCAGCCGGCGTTGCCAAATTGCTCGAGGGCTACGTATGACCCTGACTTCCTTCGGTCCCGCCAACCGCATCAAGCGTTCGGCCGAGACTCACCCGCTCACCTGGCGCCTGCGTGACGACGGCGAAGCCGTCTGGCTCGACGAGTACCAAGCCAAGAACGGTTACGCCGCAGCACGCAAGGCCTTCGCCGACATGGCTCAGGACGACATCGTCCAGACCGTGAAGGATTCCGGCCTCAAGGGCCGCGGCGGTGCAGGCTTCCCCACTGGCGTGAAGTGGGGCCTGATGCCCAAGGACGAATCCATCAACATCCGCTACCTGCTGTGCAACGCGGATGAAATGGAGCCGAACACCTGGAAAGACCGCATGCTGATGGAGCAACTGCCCCATCTGCTGATCGAAGGCATGCTGATCAGTGCCCGCGCACTGAAAACCTACCGTGGCTACATCTTCCTGCGTGGTGAATACACCACCGCCGCCAAGCACTTGAACCGTGCCGTGGAAGAAGCCAAGGCTGCGGGCCTGCTGGGTAAAAACATTCTGGGCAGCGGCTTCGATTTCGAGCTGTTCGTCCACACCGGCGCCGGGCGTTACATCTGCGGTGAAGAAACCGCACTGATCAACTCCCTCGAAGGCCGTCGCGCCAACCCGCGCTCCAAGCCGCCCTTCCCTGCCGCCGTGGGCGTGTGGGGCAAGCCGACTTGCGTGAACAACGTTGAAACCCTGTGCAACGTCCCGGCGATCATTGCCGACGGCGTGGACTGGTACAAATCACTGGCTCGCGAAGGCAGTGACGACATGGGCACCAAGCTCATGGGCTTCTCCGGCAAGGTGAAGAACCCGGGCCTGTGGGAACTGCCATTCGGTGTCACCGGCCGCGAGTTGTTCGAGGACTACGCCGGTGGCATGCGCGACGGTTACAAGCTCAAGGCGTGGCAGCCTGGCGGCGCCGGTACCGGCTTCCTGTTGCCGGAGCACCTGGACGCACAAATGTACGCCGGCGGCATTGCCAAGGTGGGCACCCGTATGGGTACTGGCCTGGCGATGGCGGTGGACGACAGCGTCAACATGGTGTCCCTGCTGCGCAACATGGAACAGTTCTTCGCTCGCGAATCCTGTGGCTTCTGCACCCCGTGCCGTGATGGCTTGCCATGGAGCGTCAAGCTGCTGATGGCCATCGAGAACGGCGAAGGCCAGCCAGGCGACATCGAGACCCTGCTGGGTCTGGTCGGTTTCCTCGGCCCGGGCAAGACCTTCTGTGCTCACGCACCGGGTGCCGTGGAGCCGTTGGGCAGCGCCATCAAATACTTCCGCCATGAGTTCGAAGCCGGCATCGCGCCTGTCAGCGCCGCCGTCCCGCCTCTGGCAAGGCCGATCGTAGTCGGCGCGTAAATGCTTAAAAAGGCGAAGGGTCCGTGCCCTTCGCTTTTCGTGTGATGACGCCGCAAGCGGCTGTGTTGATTCACGCGAATGACAAGATTCCATTAGCCACGCCCGCTGACACCGGGCCAACGAAGAACTTTGAACCATGGCCACTATCCACGTAGACGGCAAAGCGCTCGAAGTCGACGGGGCAGACAACCTGTTACAGGCATGTCTGTCGCTAGGCCTCGATATTCCTTACTTCTGCTGGCACCCTGCCCTTGGCAGCGTTGGCGCTTGCCGCCAGTGCGCGGTCAAGCAGTACACCGACGAGAACGACACCCGTGGTCGCATCGTCATGTCCTGCATGACCCCTGCCACCGATGGCACCTGGATCTCCATCGACGATGAAGAATCCAAAGCGTTTCGCGCCAGCGTTGTTGAATGGCTGATGACCAACCACCCTCACGACTGCCCGGTCTGTGAGGAAGGCGGTCACTGCCACCTGCAAGACATGACGGTAATGACCGGCCATAACGAGCGCCGTTACCGCTTCACCAAGCGCACCCACCAGAACCAGCAACTGGGCCCGTTCATTTCCCACGAAATGAACCGCTGCATCGCTTGCTACCGCTGCGTGCGCTTCTATAAAGACTACGCTGGCGGCACCGACCTCGGCGTGTACGGCGCCCACGACAACGTGTACTTCGGTCGCGTTGAAGACGGCACCCTGGAAAGCGAGTTCTCCGGCAACCTCACCGAGGTTTGCCCGACCGGCGTGTTCACCGACAAGACTCACTCCGAGCGCTACAACCGTAAATGGGACATGCAGTTCTCGCCGAGCATCTGCCATGGCTGCTCCAGCGGCTGCAACATCTCCCCGGGCGAGCGTTATGGCGAACTGCGTCGCATCGAAAACCGTTTCAACGGTTCGGTGAACCAGTACTTCCTGTGCGACCGTGGCCGTTTCGGCTATGGCTACGTCAACCGCGAAGACCGTCCACGCCAGCCGCTGCTGGCCAATGGCACCAAGTTGAGCCTTGACGACGCACTGGACAAGGCCGCCGACCTGCTGCGCGGTCGCAACATCGTCGGTATAGGTTCGCCACGCGCCAGCCTCGAAAGCAACTACGCGTTGCGTGAACTGGTGGGCGCCGAGCACTTCTACTCGGGTATCGAAGCCTCCGAACTGGAGCGCATCCGCCTGGTCCTGCAAGTGCTCAAAGACAGCCCGCTGCC
The DNA here is from genome assembly GCF_047304225.1 of Pseudomonas sp. Pseusp3. Lineage (NCBI taxonomy): Bacteria > Pseudomonadati > Pseudomonadota > Gammaproteobacteria > Pseudomonadales > Pseudomonadaceae > Pseudomonas > Pseudomonas sp. Pseusp3. The sequence continues at coordinate 22,718 of NZ_JBGLYV010000043.1, forward strand.
AGTACCGAACATGCGCGACATCGAAGACCACGACGCCATCTTCGTCCTCGGTGAAGACCTGACCCAGACCGCCGCCCGTATGGCGTTGTCGCTGCGTCAATCGGTCAAAGGCAAGGCCGAAGACATGGCCGACGCCATGCGCGTCCAGCCCTGGCTCGACGCCGCGGTGAAGAACATCGGCCAGCACGCACTGAACCCGCTGTTCATCGCCAGCCTGGCTGAAACCAAGCTCGACGATATCGCCGAAGAATGCGTTCACGCAGCTCCCGACGACCTGGCCCGCATCGGTTTCGCCGTGGCTCACGCCCTCGACGCCAGCGCTCCAGCCGTTGAAGGCCTGGACGCCGAAGCCCTCGAGCTGGCCAAGCGCATTGCCGACGCCCTGCTCGCGGCCAAGCGTCCACTGATCATCGCCGGCACCTCGTTGGGTTCCAAGGCGCTGATCGAGGCTGCTGCCAACATTGCCAAAGCCCTGAAGCTGCGCGAGAAGAACGGTTCCATCAGCCTGATCGTGCCAGAGGCCAACAGCCTCGGCCTGGCCATGCTCGGTGGCGAATCGGTCGACGCCGCGCTGCAAGCGGTGATCGACGGCCGTGCCGACGCCATCGTCGTGCTGGAAAACGATCTGTACACCCGTACCGACAAGGCCAAGGTTGATGCTGCCCTGACCGCCGCGAAAGTGCTGATCGTCGCCGACCATCAGCAGACCGCCACCAGCGATCGCGCACACCTGGTTCTGCCAGCTGCCAGCTTCGCTGAAGGCGACGGTACCCTGGTCAGCCAGGAAGGCCGCGCCCAGCGCTTCTTCCAGGTCTTCGATCCGAAATACCTGGATGCGAGCATCCTGGTTCACGAAGGCTGGCGCTGGCTGCATGCCCTGCGCGCTACCCTGCTGAACCAGCCGATCGACTGGACCCAACTGGACCACGCCACCGCTGCCGTTGCTGCCAGTACGCCGCAACTGAACCGCATCGTCGATGCCGCACCGTCCGCCGCGTTCCGCATCAAGGGCATGAAACTGGCCCGTGAACCGCTGCGTTACTCCGGTCGTACCGCCATGCGCGCCGACATCAGCGTGCACGAACCGCGTACCCCGCAGGACAAGGACACCGCGTTCGCCTTCTCGATGGAAGGTTACTCGGGCTCGGCCGAACCGCGTCAGCAAGTGCCATTCGCCTGGTCTCCGGGCTGGAACTCGCCGCAAGCCTGGAACAAGTTCCAGGACGAAGTCGGTGGTCACATCCGCGCTGGCGACCCGGGCACCCGCCTGATCGAAAGCACTGGTGACTCGCTGAACTGGTTCGCCAGTGTTCCGCGCGCGTTCAATCCGGCCCAGGGCACCTGGCAGGTCGTACCGTTCTTCCACCTGTTCGGCAGCGAAGAGAACTCTTCGAAAGCCGCTCCGGTTCAGGAACGCATTCCGGCTGCCTACGTCGCACTGGCCAAATCCGAAGCCGACCGCCTGGGCGTCAACGACGGTGCCATGCTGAGCTTCAATGTCGCCGGCCAGACCTTGCGTCTGCCGCTGCGCATCAATGAAGAACTGGGCGCCGGTCTGGTGGCACTGCCTGCGGGCATCGCCGGCATTCCGCCAGCGATCTTTGGCAAATCCGTTGACGGTCTGCAGGAGGCAGCTCAATGACCTGGTTCACTCCTGAAGTGATCGACATCATCATCGCGGTCCTCAAGGCCGTGGTGATTCTGCTCGCCGTGGTGATCTGCGGCGCCCTGCTCAGCTGGGTCGAGCGTCGCTTGCTCGCCCTCTGGCAGGACCGTTACGGCCCGAACCGCGTGGGCCCGTTCGGTGCGTTCCAGATCGCTGCCGACATGATCAAGATGTTCTTCAAGGAAGACTGGACGCCGCCGTTCGCCGACAAAGTGATCTTCACGCTGGCACCGGTCGTGGCCATGAGCGCCCTGCTGATTGCCTTCGCGATCATCCCGATCACCCCGACCTGGGGCGTGGCGGATATCAACATCGGCATCCTGTTCTTCTTCGCCATGGCCGGCCTGTCGGTCTACGCGGTGCTGTTCGCCGGCTGGTCGAGCAACAACAAGTTCGCCCTGCTGGGCAGCTTGCGGGCCTCGGCACAAACCGTGTCGTACGAAGTGTTCATGGGCCTGTCGCTGATGGGCATCGTGATCCAGGTTGGCTCGTTCAACATGCGCGACATCGTTGAATACCAGGCGCAGAACCTGTGGTTCGTCATTCCGCAGATCTTCGGATTCCTGACCTTCTTCATCGCTGGCGTGGCCGTGACTCACCGTCACCCGTTCGACCAGCCGGAAGCGGAACAGGAACTGGCCGACGGTTACCACATTGAATACGCCGGCATGAAATGGGGCATGTTCTTCGTCGGCGAGTACATCGGCATCGTGTTGATTTCGGCGCTGCTGGTGACCTTGTTCTTCGGTGGCTGGCACGGTCCGTTCGGCATCCTGCCGCAGATCCCGTTCATCTGGTTCGCGCTGAAAACCGCGTTCTTCATCATGTTCTTCATTCTGCTGCGCGCTTCGATTCCGCGCCCACGGTATGACCAAGTGATGGACTTCAGCTGGAAGTTCTGCCTGCCGCTGACCCTCGTCAACATGCTGGTGACCGCTGCGATCGTGTTGCTCAACACGCCCGCCGTCGCGGCTCAGTGAGGATAGAGAATCATGAAGTACATTTTTGACATCGTGCATGGCTTCTTCACCCAGCTTCGCAGCCTGGTGATGATTTTTAGCCACGCCTTCCGCAAGCGCGACACGCTGCAGTACCCGGAAGAAGCCGTGTACCTGCCGCCGCGCTTCCGTGGCCGTATCGTGCTGACCCGCGACCCCGACGGCGAAGAGCGTTGCGTAGCCTGCAACCTGTGCGCCGTCGCGTGCCCGGTCGGTTGCATCTCGCTGCAGAAAGCTGAAACCGAAGACGGTCGCTGGTACCCGGACTTCTTCCGCATCAACTTCTCGCGCTGCATTTTCTGCGGCCTCTGCGAGGAAGCCTGCCCGACCACCGCGATCCAGCTGACGCCGGATTTCGAAATGGCCGAGTTCAAACGTCAGGACCTGGTTTACGAGAAAGAAGATCTGCTGATCTCCGGCCCCGGCAAAAACCCTGATTACAACTTCTATCGTGTTGCAGGTATGGCGATTGCCGGTAAGCCCAAAGGCTCCGCGCAGAATGAAGCCGAACCGATCAACGTGAAGAGCTTGCTGCCTTAAGGAAGAAAGATGGAATTCGCTTTCTATTTCGCATCGGGTATCGCTGTGGTGTCCACGCTTCGCGTGATCACCAACACCAACCCTGTGCACGCCCTGCTCTACCTGATCATTTCGCTGATTGCCGTGGCGATGACGTTCTTCGCCCTCGGCGCACCGTTTGCCGGTGTCCTGGAAGTGATCGCCTACGCTGGCGCCATCATGGTGCTGTTCGTGTTCGTGGTGATGATGCTGAACCTGGGCCCGGCCTCGGTTCAGCAAGAGCGCGCCTGGCTCAAGCCCGGTATCTGGGGCGGCCCGGTCGCCCTCGCCGCCTTGCTGCTGGTGGAACTGCTGTATGTACTGCTCTCCCACCAGAGCGGCCAGGCCGTCGGCCACACCACCGTAGACGCCAAGGCCGTGGGCATCAGCCTGTTCGGTCCTTACCTGCTGGTGGTCGAACTCGCCTCGATGCTGCTGCTCGCCGCAGCCGTCACGGCGTTCCATCTGGGCCGTAACGAAGCCAAGGAGCAATGACGATGCCTGCTATCCCCATGGAGCATGGTCTGGCGGTTGCCGGCATCCTGTTCTGCCTCGGTCTGGTCGGCCTGATGGTCCGCCGCAACATCCTCTTCGTGCTGATGAGCCTGGAGGTCATGATGAATGCCTCCGCTTTGGCGTTCATCGTTGCCGGTAGCCGCTGGGCGCAGCCGGATGGACAGATCATGTTCATCCTGGTGATCAGCCTGGCAGCCGCCGAGGCCAGTATTGGCCTGGCGATCCTGCTGCAACTGTATCGCCGCTTCCACACGCTCGATATCGACGCTGCCAGTGAGATGCGCGGATGAATCTTCTCTATCTGACTTTCCTGTTCCCTCTCATCGGTTTCCTGCTGCTGTCGTTTTCACGCGGCCGCCTCTCGGAAAACCTGTCGGCACTGATCGGCGTCGGTTCAGTCGGCTTGTCTGCCATCGTCGCGGCTTACGTGATCTGGCAATTCAACGTCGCGCCACCGGAAGGCGGTCACTACACCCAGGTGTTGTGGCAGTGGATGGCGGTGGAAGGCTTCAAGCCGAACTTCGCCCTGTACCTGGATGGTCTGTCCCTGACCATGCTGGGTGTGGTGGTTGGCGTCGGCTTCCTGATCCACCTGTTCGCTTCCTGGTACATGCGCGGTGAAGACGGCTACTCGCGTTTCTTCGCCTACACCAACCTGTTTATCGCCAGCATGCTGTTCCTGGTGCTGGGCGATAACCTGCTGTTCCTGTACTTCGGCTGGGAAGGCGTGGGCCTGTGCTCGTACCTGTTGATCGGTTTCTACTACAGCAACCGCAACAACGGCAACGCGGCACTCAAGGCCTTCATCGTGACCCGTATCGGTGACGTGTTCATGGCCATCGGCCTGTTCATCCTGTTTGCCCAACTGGGCACGCTGAATGTCCAGGAACTGCTGGTGCTGGCACCGCAGAAGTTCCAGGCCGGCAATATCTGGATGGTCCTGGCCACCCTGATGCTGCTGGGCGGCGCTGTCGGTAAATCGGCGCAACTGCCGCTGCAAACCTGGCTGGCGGACGCGATGGCCGGCCCTACTCCGGTTTCGGCACTGATCCACGCCGCAACCATGGTGACCGCGGGTGTCTACCTGATCGCCCGTACCCACGGCCTGTTCACCCTGGCGCCGGAAATCCTGCATCTCGTGGGAATCGTCGGCGGTGTGACCCTGGTCCTGGCCGGTTTTGCTGCACTGGTTCAGACCGACATCAAGCGTATCCTCGCTTACTCGACCATGAGCCAGATCGGCTACATGTTCCTGGCCCTGGGCGTTGGTGCCTGGGATGGCGCGATCTTCCACCTGATGACCCACGCCTTCTTCAAGGCCCTGCTGTTCCTTGCTTCCGGTGCGGTGATCGTTGCCTGCCACCACGAGCAGGACATCTTCAAGATGGGCGGTCTGTGGAAGAAACTGCCACTGGCCTACGCCAGCTTCATCGTCGGCGGCGCGGCCCTGGCGGCCCTGCCTCTGGTAACCGCGGGCTTCTACTCCAAGGACGAAATCCTCTGGGAAGCGTTCGCCAGCGGCAACCACGGTCTGCTGTATGCGGGCCTGGTCGGCGCATTCATGACCTCGCTGTACACCTTCCGCCTGATCTTCATCGCGTTCCACGGTGAAGCGAAGACCGAAGCCCACGCCGGTCACGGCATCGCCCACTGGCTGCCACTGTCGGTACTGATCGTATTGTCCACCGCCATCGGTGCGATGATCGTTCCACCGCTGCACGGCGTACTGCCGGAAAGCGTCGGCCATGCCGGCGGCGAAGCCAAGCACAGCCTGGAAATCGCCTCGGGCGCCATCGCCCTGTCCGGTATCCTGCTGGCCGCGCTGCTGTTCCTCGGCAAGCGTCGCTTCGTGACCGCCATCGCCAACAGCGGCATCGGCCGTATCCTGTCGGCCTGGTGGTTCGCTGCCTGGGGCTTCGACTGGATCTACGACAAACTGTTCGTCAAGCCATACCTGGCGATCAACCACATCCTGCGCAAAGACCCGCTGGACCAGACCATCGGTCTGATCCCGCGTATGGCCAAAGGCGGTCACACCGCCCTGAGCCGTACCGAGACCGGTCAACTGCGTTGGTACGCCGCCTCGATGGCTGCTGGTGCCGTGCTGGTTATCGGCGCCGTCGTGCTGGTAGCGGTCTGATATGAACCTTGCGAACTTGCGAAAGGAATTGAGCCCGTCATGATTCTGCCTTGGCTAATCCTGATCCCCTTCATCGGCGGCCTGCTGTGCTGGATGGGTGAGCGCTTCGGCGCCACCCTCCCCCGCTGGATTGCGCTGATCACCATGTCCCTGCTGCTCTCCCTCGGCCTCTGGCTGTGGGCCAACGGTGACTATTCATTTGCTCCGGCACCGGGTGCCGATCCGACCTGGGCGCTTGAGTTCAAGCACGTCTGGATCCAGCGCTTCGGCATCAACGTGCACCTGGCCCTCGACGGCCTGTCGCTGCTGATGATCATGCTGACCGGCCTGCTGGGTGTCCTCTCGGTACTCTGCTCGTGGAAAGAGATCCAGCGTCACGTTGGCTTCTTCCACCTGAACCTGATGTGGATCCTGGGCGGTGTTGTCGGCGTGTTCCTCGCCCTCGACCTGTTCATGTTCTTCTTCTTCTGGGAAATGATGCTGGTGCCGATGTACTTCCTCATCGCGCTCTGGGGTCACAGTTCTTCGGACGGCAAGAAAACCCGGATCTACGCGGCGACCAAGTTCTTCATCTTCACTCAGGCTTCCGGCCTGATCATGCTGGTGGCGATCCTGGGTCTGGTACTGGTCAACTTCAACGACACCGGCGTGATTACCTTCAACTACGCCGACCTGTTGAAGACCAAGATGTCGACGACCACCGAGTACATCCTGATGCTCGGCTTCTTCATCGCCTTCGCCGTGAAGCTGCCAGTGGTGCCGTTCCACTCCTGGTTGCCTGACGCTCACGCCCAGGCACCGACCGCAGGTTCCGTCGACCTCGCCGGTATCTTGCTGAAGACAGCGGCCTACGGCCTGTTGCGTTTCGCCCTGCCGCTGTTCCCGAACGCTTCGGCCGAGTTCGCACCGTTCGCCATGACCCTGGGTCTGATCGGGATTTTCTACGGTGCGTTCCTGGCGTTCGCGCAAACCGACATCAAGCGTCTGATTGCCTTCTCGTCCGTTTCCCACATGGGCTTCGTACTGATCGGCATCTACTCCGGCAGCCAACTGGCACTGCAGGGCGCTGTAATGCAAATGCTGGCGCACGGTCTGTCGGCCGCGGCACTCTTTATCCTGAGTGGCCAGTTGTACGAACGCACCCACACCCGCGACATGCGCGAGATGGGTGGCCTGTGGTCGAAAATCGCTTACCTGCCGGCTCTCAGCCTGTTCTTCGCAGCCGCGTCGCTGGGCCTGCCGAGTACCGGTAACTTCGTCGGTGAGTTCCTGATCCTGATCGGCACCTTCCCGATTGCCCCGTGGGTCACCATCATCGCGACGTCCGGCCTGGTGTTCGGTTCGGTCTACTCGCTGATCATGATCCACCGCGCCTACTTCGGCCCGGCCAAATCGGACGTGGTGCTGCACGGCATGGACGGTCGCGAAATGATCATGGTGGTCGGTCTGGCAGCGCTGCTGATCTACATCGGCGTCTACCCGCAACCGTTCCTCGATACCTCTGCCGCTACGATGCATGGCGTGCAGCAGTGGCTCGGCACCGCCTTCACTCAACTCGCTTCGGCCCGGTAAGAGCGCTATGGAATTCACGACTCAACACTTTATCGCGCTAGCGCCGCTGTTGATTACCAGCGCCACGATCATCGTGGTGATGCTGGCAATTGCCTGGCGCCGCAACCACTCCCAGACCTTCCTGCTGTCGGTGGCGGGTCTGAACCTGGCGTTGCTGTCGATCCTGCCAGCCTTGAAGGTCGCGCCATTGGCTGTGACCCCACTGCTGCAAATCGATAGTTTCGCTTGCTTGTACATGGCGCTGATCCTGGTCGCCACCCTCGCTTGTGTGACCCTTGCCCACGCCTACCTCGGCGATGGCGGCACGGGTTACCCGGGCAACCGTGAAGAACTGTACCTGCTGATCCTGATGGCCGCCGCCGGTGGCCTGGTGCTGGTCAGCGCACAGCACCTGGCCGGGTTGTTCGTCGGTCTGGAACTGCTGTCGGTGCCGGTCTACGGTCTGGTGGCTTATGCCTTCTTCAACAAGCGCTCGCTGGAAGCCGGTATCAAGTACATGGTGCTGTCGGCGGCCGGTTCCGCGTTCCTGTTGTTCGGTATGGCCCTGCTCTACGCTGACGCCGGCTCCCTGAGCTTCGTCGGCATCGGCCAGGCGCTGGCGGCTACCGGTCTGCCAAGCTCGCTTGCGCAACTGGGCCTGGGCATGATGCTGATCGGCCTGGCGTTCAAGCTGTCGCTGGTACCCTTCCACCTCTGGACTCCGGACGTTTACGAAGGTGCCCCGGCGCCGGTTGCCGCGTTCCTGGCGACCGCTTCCAAAGTGGCTGTGTTCGCAGTGATGGTGCGCCTGTTCCAGATCTCCCCTGCTGCGAGCAGCGGCGTGCTGAGCAACGTGCTGACCATCATCGCCATCGCGTCGATCCTGTTCGGTAACCTGCTGGCCCTGACCCAGAGCAACCTCAAGCGTCTGCTGGGTTACTCGTCCATCGCCCACTTCGGTTACCTGCTGATCGCCCTGGTGGCGAGCAAGGGCCTGGCCGTGGAAGCCATCGGCGTGTACCTGGTCACCTACGTGATCACCAGCCTCGGCGCGTTCGGCGTGATCACCCTGATGTCCTCGCCATACAAAGGCCGTGACGCAGACGCCCTGTACGAATACCGCGGCCTGTTCTGGCGCCGTCCGTACCTGACTGCCGTGCTGACCGTGATGATGCTGTCCCTGGCCGGTATCCCGCTGACCGCGGGCTTCATCGGCAAGTTCTACATCATCGCCACCGGCGTCGAGTCGCATCAGTGGTGGCTGGTCGGCTCCCTGGTACTGGGCAGTGCCATCGGCGTGTTCTACTACCTGCGAGTGATGGTCACCCTGTACCTGATCGAGCCAAACCTGCGCCGCGTCGACGCTCAACTGCACTGGGAACAGAAGGCAGGCGGCGTGATGCTGCTGGCCATCGCGGTGCTGGCGTTCTTCCTCGGCCTGTACCCACAACCGCTGTTGAACCTGGTTCAACAGTCGGGCCTGGCGGGTTGATCGCATAGCGATACCCGGTAGTAAACAGAAACGGCACCTTCGGGTGCCGTTTTTGCGTTTGTGGGATTGCTTCCCCTTTCTAAAAAAGTGCCAGCAAGCAGACCGGATATAACTGCCGTACAATCGACCCAGTTGCTACTATGGTAATCGCCGACTTTTCAGGTGTAGGCAATTAAGCGTCGAATTAACTCTGAGTTGGTCGTTGGCTTTGAGCCCACCAAATAGCGACAACAAAATACTTCTATAGTGAGGGACCTGACTTTACTGAACTGCGTAGAAGTCAAAATCCCAGTGCGGTCGGCGTGCCAGAAAAACATAAGCAGCCAGAAGTTCTTGCGGTTACTTCACCCGAGCGCTGACCGGACGACGAGAGCAAACTCTCTCGCCACAGCTATACGAGCACTTCGAACACTAGTGAATTGGCTGAAGCACTGAAAAATGGACAACATTGATCAATGAAGTCAAAAACAAAAAGATGCAATAGCTGCTACACACTAAACAATACTGGAACATCCAGAATTAAACATGGACACTGCTATTCGTGTAGAAAAAAATTGCATCACCCCATCATTCCAAACGAAGCGCCACGCTGGCGATTAACTTTAACCCTCAGCGCTGCCGCTTTTATTTTCCTCTCGATAGCAGTTCAATCAATTTATAACCAGCACATATCATTTCCCTTCCTCAGGAGTCGTAGCCGAACAGTATGGTACGACTTCACCGGAATGAAAGTGGTCACCCCCGTGCTGGCGCTGACTTTATTATCAATAGGATTGTTAGCTATATCTATAGCCCACTACAAAAACCAACCTTATTCAAAAATATACAAAAACATAATAACGTACAGTCTTTGCGCTAGCTGGCTTATATATTTCATTTCTATTTTTTTTGGACATGGAGCCACATAAGTACGGATTCGTTCTTATCAAAGACTTTACTAGAACAGCAATGCATCAGCCTACCTAAACATCCTTGATGTCATATCACATAAATTAGATAGCCCGAAATATTACCCAGCGCAAATGCACTATCCTGATGATGCACTAGGCTTCGACTGAAATATCGAAAAAATCGGCTCGCATCCTCACTTAAACTTAAACCCATGAATGCAACCGCCATTCAAGATAGAGAAAAAAACGGCACCTTCGGGTGCCGTTTTTGCGTTTGGCGCTTCAATGACAACTGAGCTATAGAGTTATCTGAGCTTCAGTAGCAGGTATGCGCCCCCCATCCAGACCAAAGTAATGATCACCATCGTTACATAAATGACCAAAAGACGTTTCAGGCGAGGAGGAAAGTTTTCGATATCCGCAGAATCCAATCTGCCGTAGCGGATATCCGCTTTCGGCCATACCACTATACCGGCGATTACAGCGATCAGTACAAAGCCTCCGAACCAGCCCCGATTCCGCCATGCCGGGCCCCACAAGTAGACGAAGCGACTACTTTTCAAGGCTTCCATCATGGCGTCCAGGTGACGGCGATTTAGATATGAGCTGTATACGAGGTTCGCAACTCCCAACAAAATTGGACCAGCCAAAAACCAGAATGCTAACCAGGACTTCCAAAACTCCTCCGAAGTCATGGCAAGGTTTTTTCGTAGAGTATTTCTCCCATCCCTTCGCCTACCATGCCACCACCCTCCGCCCCTGCCCATGCACCAATGCCTACCAAGGCCGCAGTGCAAATCACGCCACCTACCGCAGTGCTGGCAGCTAACGCTAGGCAAACAGGCTGGCCAACCCAAGGCACGCCCACCCCGCCCCACATGCCACCCAGTGTTGATCCGCCGAATTTCCCTCCTTCGGTGTATTTAACCTTCTTACAAGCCGCTCCAGAGTCACCAACACAAACTTCTTGAATAGCCAGCAACGAAGAAATTCCGCCAATTCCAATTCCGATATACCCTCCAGCCTGCATGTACTTCGCCGCGCGACTCGTCGCATCCACATGAGTGGCATATCCGGGTATCTGACCCGGTGCGCCGGCTTTGTCCCAACGATGCACAAGACTGCGGCTGGAAATGCCAAGCGCCGTCTTCAGCTTGGGATGATCGCCCAAGGTCGTCTGGCCACGCAGTCGAGTGGAGTTCAGCAGGTGCGCATCCAGTTGCGCGAGCAAGCGTTGTCTATCGGCGAAGAACTGAGGTGATCTGAGATGGCCGTGTTGACGGTAGCTGTCCTGATGCAAACGCTCCATCGCTTGTAGAGTGTCGCGCAGGCTGGTCAGATGCTTTTCCATCACCGCCGCGCTGACGCCAAGCCCAGTCGAGGTGTCGCCGATAAAACCAGCGATTTCCGCCGCGTGACGGTGCATAAACTCGGCCTCGTCCGGTGTCAGAGGATCAATGGCAGCGTTAACCTGTTGCGCAGCCTGCATCAGTTGGGCTTCTTGATAGGTACAGGAGGTGTTGTTCGGATCGCTGAGCACAATTAGCGAGCCGGCTTTGATATTGTCTGACGCCGGGTTGAGTGCCCGAAACCTGCTCATCACCGCCGGATCCGGCGTGGCGAATAGCGTCGCCTCCAACGCTTCGCGGGTCATGCTTTTGGGCACTACATAAAAACCCGGTTCTTGGGGCTCCGGACGGGCGAATATTGCAGGTGCGGGAGAGTTCGAAGAGGCGAAACCGGAAGGACGTGACGCTATCGGTTGACTGGTTGCAGCACTGGAAACTGATTGCACAGCGCTCCTGCCCGCTCGCGGTGCGGAGTTGGCGCTTTGATAGGTTGCCCCAAATACCGAGGGGATCAATTGAGCCTTGCAGGGGCAATTGCTATAGCTATCCAGCGTGCCCGCTATGGCCGCGCCATGACTGATCATGTACGAGATGCCGCCGACAATCCTGTAAGTCTTGCCATCCTTGCCACAGGTGACCCGATCACCTTCGCGGGCATGGAGGATGCCGAACATAATAATTCCGTCATGACCATCCAGGACTGTGCCGCCACAGGTGGTCTTGTCATGCAGGCCAATGAAATGTCCTTCGTTCATTGATGTTCCTCCTGCTTGACGGAGGGCAGAAAATCCTCGGCCATCGGGACACCTTCACGCCCCACCAATAAAAAACCGCCCTGCAATGTGTTGATGATCTCGTCGCCATTGCAAAGCCGGCTGCCGACCAGCGCCGCATAGTCATAGTCTTGGCCCGCGCCCGTGACGATCTGCGCCGTACGCCCATCCGGGTACAAGACGCAATCGCCTTTCTGTGCCGCGCGCACTTTCTGGCCGTCTCCTAACGTGAACTCGAAGGGCGACGTCGCTTGCTGGATTACTCCACCATCACGGGTTTGACTGCCTTCGGTTGCTAACCGATAAACGGCGCGAGCGGGATGAGCAACGATGTAATCCTGCTGCTGGCGAACAACCGCCAGAGTTTCGTCGCAACAATTCGCAAGTCGCTCTTCCGTGAAGTGTTGGGCGTCCAGGTTACGGAGAAATTCAGGAGAGACTTCGTTGGTATACAAGCTGTGCAGAGGTGCATTCATTTGAGAAACCTTCTTCCGGGAATGGTGTTCAGAAATAATGCGGCGGACGCTAACAGCGTCGCGACTCCTCCGGCAGGGCCATCTGAACGATTAGGAAGTTTCGTCAAAAGGAAATGTCTTTTTCCTACAGCTGCCTTCAAAGAAGCCTTTGTAGAGAAATGCAAGTTCGTTTTGTGGTTCCAACACAAATAAAAACGGCACCTTCCGGTGCCGTTCGCCGTTCACATTACAACCACTTTACTTACGCGCATCCGCCCACGACTTCAGCAGTTCGTTGTAGCTCACCGTTTCGCCTTTCGGCTTTTCGTTCGCCAGTTTCGGCTTCGGTGCGCCCGGCTGATCGAACCAGTATTGCGCATCGCGCTCGGGGTTCATTTTCGGCGCGCAGGTGGCTTGCGCTTTCGAACGTTCCAGACGGGTCATGATTGCGTCCTGATCCTTGGCCAGTCCGTCCAGTGCCTGTTGCGGGGTCTTGTCGCCGCTGGCGGCTTCGGCGATGTGGCTCCACCACAGTTGCGCCAGACGCGGATAATCCGGCACGTTGGTCCCGGTCGGGGTCCATTGCACACGGGCCGGGCTGCGATAAAACTCCACCAGGCCACCGAGTTTCGGTGCCAGGTCGGTCATGGCTTGCGAGTTGATGTCCGACTCGCGGATCGGGGTCAGGCCGACGATGGTTTTCTTCAGCGATACGGTTTTCGAGGTCACGAACTGCGCGTAAAGCCAGGCCGCCAGTTTCTGCTTCTCGGGCGTGGACTTCATGAAGGTCCAGGAGCCCACGTCCTGGTAGCCCAGCTTCATGCCCTCTTCCCAGTACGGGCCACGCGGCGACGGCGCCATGCGCCATTTCGGCGTGCCGTCGGCGTTCATCACCGCCAGGCCCGGTTTGGTCATGTCGGCGGTAAAGGCGGTGTACCAGAAAATCTGCTGGGCGATGCTGCCCTGGGATGGCACCGGACCCGATTCGGAGAAGGTCATGCCCGCCGCTTCCGGTGGCGCGTACTTCTTCAGCCAGTCGACGTACTTGGTGGTGGCGAACACCGCCGCCGGACCGTTGGTATCGCCGCCGCGGGTCACGCTGGAACCCACCGGGTGGCAGTCCTCGACACGAATGCCCCACTCGTCGACCGGCAAGCCGTTGGGGATGCCCTTGTCGCCGCCACCGGCCATGGAGAACCAGGCATCGGTGAAGCGCCAGCCCAGGGACGGGTCTTTCTTGCCGTAGTCCATGTGCCCGTAGACGCGCTTGCCGTCGATTTCCTTGACGTCTTCGCTGAAGAATTTCGCGATGTCTTCATAGGCCGACCAGTTCACCGGCACGCCCAACTCATAGCCGTACTTTTCCTTGAACTTGGCCTTGAGGTCCGCGCGCTCGAACCAGTCGGCGCGGAACCAATAGAGGTTGGCGAACTGTTGGTCGGGCAGTTGATAGAGCTTGCCGTCGGGCGCGGTGGTGAAGGAAAGGCCGATGAAATCCTTGAGGTCCAGGGTCGGCGAGGTGAAGTCCTTGCCCTCATTGGCCATCAGATCGGTGATCGCTTCGGTCTTGCCGTAGCGAAAGTGCGTACCGATCAGGTCCGAGTCGTTGACCCAGCCGTCATAGATGCTCTTGTCCGATTGCATCACCGTCTGCAGTTTTTCCACCACGTCGCCTTCCTGCAGCAGGTCGTGGGTGACTTTGATCCCGGTGATCTCGGTGAAGGCCTTGGCCAACACCTTGGACTCGTACTCGTGGGTGGCGATGGTTTCCGAGACGACCTTGATGTCCATCCCGCGGAACGGCTCGGCGGCCTTGATGAACCACTTCAATTCCGCCAGTTGCTGATCGGCCGTCAGGGTGGATGGCTTGAACTCGCTGCCAATCCATTTCTTCGCAGCGTCTTCATAGGCATCGGCCCAGGCCGCTGCGCTCAACCCGCTGAGTGCCAGCATGGCTGCCAATGAAATGCTATGTCGCAGCTTATTGTTTTTGTCGAACATAGAGACCTCCTGTATGGGATTTCGGAGCAACATTGCCGAGCGACTCGACTAGCCCCAACGCATCACAGCCAACAGCCACACCAGGGACAACGCGAAAGCGACCCAGATGCTCCAGTCGGTGACGCCGATTACCAGCAAATGCAGGTAGGCGCTGCCGAGAAGACCGATAAACAACCGATCGCCACGGGTGGTGGCAATCGGCAGGAAACCTCGCCGAAGCACGCTCGGCGAACGCAACTCCCAGGTGGTCATGCCCACCAGGATCAAGGCAATGACGCCGAAGAACGCCGTCGTGGGGACGGTCCAACTCATCCATTCCATCATCAGTTCCTCATACCCGGCCCAGGGCAAAGCCCTTGGCCACGTGGTTGCGAACAAACCAGATCACCAGCATGCCCGGCAGGATGGTCAACACCCCCGCCGCCGCCAGCACGCCCCAGTCGATACCGGATGCCGAGACAGTGCGGGTCATCACCGCTGCGATCGGTTTGGCGTTCACCGACGTCAGGGTGCGCGCCAACAGCAGTTCGACCCAGGAAAACATGAAGCAGAAGAACGCCGTGACGCCGATGCCGGAGCCGATCAGCGGGATGAAAATCTTCACGAAGAACTTGGGAAAGCTGTAGCCATCGATGTAGGCGGTCTCGTCGATTTCCTTGGGCACGCCGGACATGAAGCCTTCGAGGATCCACACCGCCAGCGGCACGTTGAACAGGCAGTGGGCCAAGGCCACGGCGATGTGGGTGTCGAACAACCCGATCGATGAATACAGCTGGAAGAACGGCAACAGGAACACCGCCGGTGGCGCCATGCGGTTGGTCAGCAGCCAGAAGAACAGGTGTTTGTCGCCGAGGAAGCGATAGCGCGAGAACGCATAGGCCGCCGGCAGTGCCACGCTCAGGGAAATGATCGTGTTCAGGCTCACGTAGTACAGCGAGTTGAGGTAGCCGGTGTACCAGCTCGGGTCGGTGAAGATCACCTTGTAGTTGTGGAAGGTGAAATCCTGCGGAAACAGCGTCAGGCCGCCGAGGATTTCGGTGTTACTCTTGAACGACATGTTCAGCAGCCAGTAGATGGGAACCAGCAGGAACAGGATGTAGAGCAGCAGGGGAATCACTTTCTTCATAGGGGTAGCCTCTTGCTCATGGCGGGCCTCAGCTGGCGTCAGAGTGAGTCATGGCGGTGTAGAACAGCCAGGACACCAACAGGATGATCAGGAAGTACACCAGCGAGAATGCCGCTGCCGGCCCCAGGTCGAATTGCCCTACGGCCATCTGGGTCAGGGTCTGGCTGAGGAAGGTCGTGGCATTGCCCGGACCGCCGCCGGTGAGTACGAACGGCTCGGTGTAGATCATGAAACTGTCCATGAACCGCAGCATCACGGCGATCAGCAGTACGCTCTTGAGCTTGGGCAACTGGATATGCCGGAACACCGCCCAGGCCGAGGCACGGTCGATCCGCGCCGCCTGGTAATACACATCCGGAATCGCCCGCAACCCGGAGAAGCACAACAGCGCCACTAACGAAGTCCAGTGCCAGACGTCCATCACCAGCACGGTGACCCAGGCGTCCATGGTGCTCGCCGCATAGTTGTAGCTGATGCCCATGGCATTGAGGCTCGAACCGAGCAGGCCGATATCGGCGCGGCCGAAGATCTGCCAGATGGTGCCGACCACGTTCCACGGGATCAGCAACGGGATCGCCAGCACGATCAACACCACCGAAGACCAGCGGCCCTTGGTCGGCATGGTCAGGGCTATGGCGATGCCCAAAGGGATTTCGATCAGCAGCACACAGGCGGAATAGATGAACTGACGCAGCAGCGAGTCATGCAGCCTCGGGTCGAGCAGTACCTGCTTGTACCAGTCGGCGCCGACGAAATAGCGGCTGGACTGGTCGAAAATGTCCTGCACCGAATAGTTGACCACGGTCATCATCGGGATCACCGCACTGAATGCCACCAGCAGGAACACCGGCAGCACCAGCCACCAGGCCTTGTTGTTCTGCACCTTGTTCATGGCTGTGCCTCTTTTTTGTTGGCAGACGCTTCATTAATGCTTTGGGTTTCCAGGAGAAATTCGTCGGCGTAGACCATCAGCCATTGCGCCGGAAAACTGATGAAGGCCGTGCCTTGCGGCACTGCTTTGTCTTCGGCCAGGCGCACCTTCAGCGGCACGCCATCGAGGTTGAGGGTCATGATCTTGTAGGTGCCCAGGTCTTCGACGTGTACGACCTGTGCCCGCAGCGCGTCATCAAAGGCTTCGTCCCACACATGGACGAACTCCGGACGAATGCCGACTTTCAGGGTTTTCCATTCGGATTCGGCGATGCGCTGTTGCATGGCCGCGGACAGCGGCAGGTGAGTCGAGGCGAACCCGACGCCACCCGGCTGCGGCTGCACCTCGATCAGGTTCATCCCCGGGCTGCCAATGAAGTAGCCGACAAAGGTATGGCTCGGCCGCTCGAACAACTCCCTTGGCGTGCCGAACTGCACGATCTGCCCGCCGTACATCACCGCGATCTTGTCGGCGAAGGTCGAGGCCTCCAGTTGATCGTGAGTGACGTAGACCATGGTGATGTTGAACTGCTCGTGGATCTGCTTGAGCTTGCGCCGCAGTTTCCACTTCAGGTGCGGGTCGATCACCGTCAGTGGCTCGTCGAACAGGATCGCCGACACGTCATCGCGCACCAGCCCACGGCCCATGGAGACTTTCTGTTTTTCGTCGGCGGTGAGGTTGCGAGCCTTTTTGCTCAGCAGATTCTGAAGGTCGAGGACTTCGGCAATTTCCTGCACCTTGGTGTGAATTTTCGCTTCGGCCATGCCCTGGTTACGCAAGGGGAAGGCCAGGTTGTCGAACACCGTCATGGTGTCGTAGACCACCGGGAACTGGAAAACCTGGGCAATGTTGCGCTTCTCCGGGGTCAGGTTGTTGACCGCTTTGCCGTCGAACAGCACATGGCCCTGGGACGGGCTGAGCAGCCCGGAAATGATGTTGAGCAAGGTCGACTTGCCACAGCCCGATGGACCGAGCAACGCGTAGGCGCCACCCTGCTCCCAAATGTGGTCCATCTCGCGGATCGCGTAGTCCTCAGGTCCCACCGGGGTCCTGGTGTAGCTGTGGGCGAGGTTCTGCAAACGGATTTCGGCCATCAGGCAACCCTCGCGACACGCCGGCCCGGCGCCTGTACCAGCCGCCCCTGCGTATCGAACACAAACAGTTTATGGGTCGGGATGTAGATGCGGATTGGCGCATCGACGTCGTATTCGTGGACACCGGGCAAGTGCAGCACCAGCAGGAAATGCTCGTTGCGCACGTGCAGGAAGGTTTCCGAACCGCTGATCTCGGCCACCTCGACGGTCACCGCCAGTTCGAGGTCATCGTCGTTGCTCGGCACCAGCGAGATATGGCTGGGCCGCACGCCGAAGCGAAACTCGCCCTCGCCCACCGGACGCAAGTCGACGTTCAACGGAAAGTGCACGAAGTTGGCGAAACTCACTTCGTTGCCGACAATGCGTCCCGGCATCAGGTTGATCGGCGGCTCAGAGAACAGCTCCGCCGCCAGCACCGATTGCGGTTGGTGATAGACCGAGGAAGACTGGCCACTCTGGATCACCCGGCCTTCGTGAAGAATGGTCGTGGTGCCCCCCAGGGCCAGGGCTTCGTTGGGTTCGGTGGTGGCGTAGATCGCGATGGTATGGTGCGCCTTGAACAACTCGCGCATTTCCTGACGCAGCTCTTCGCGCAACTTGTAGTCGAGGTTGACCAGCGGCTCGTCGAACAGGATCAGCTCGGCATCCTTGACCAGCGCCCGGGCCATGGCCGTGCGTTGCTGCTGGCCGCCGGAGAGTTCGAGGGGATGGCGCTGGAGGAATTTCTCGATGCGCAACATCTTCGCGGTTTCCAGCACCTTGCTCTGGATCAGCTCGTTGGATACGCCGGCCTGGCGCAGCGGCGAGGCGATGTTCTCGAAGACGGTCATGGTCGGGTAATTGATGAACTGCTGATAAACCATCGACACGTTGCGCAAGCGCACCGGGCGTTGGGTGACGTCGACGCCATTCATCAGGATGCGACCGCTGTCGGGCTTGTCCAGCCCGGCCATCAAGCGCATCAGGCTGGTTTTGCCGGACAGCGTGCGCCCGAGCAAAACGTTGAAGGAACCGGGTTCGAAACTCAGGTTGGCATCGTCGATCCAGGTCTGGCCCTCGACGGTGCGGCTGACATGCTCCAGGGTTAATGACATGGCTCGGCCTTTTTTTATTTTTGGAATCAAGCGACCGGAGCTGTATAGCGACATTTGTGCCAGAAAATGCAAACGATTGATTCAGTTTGAAATTCTTGAAAATGACTACGGAGTCACGTTCGTTGCTGAACACAAATGAACAACCGCGACTGAACAACTGAACACTTCAACGGTTGACAATGAACATTAGTGAACAACACTCTACAGACCGTTTTCCGGCCCTTGTAGGAGCGAGCTCGCGATGGAGGTGAGGTCGCCTCGTTCCTTCAGGCAGCCCGCGTCATCGTTAGCGTCCATCGCGAGCATGCTCGCTCCTACAGAGTTGTATGTCGTTGATATATCCATAACAACAATAAAAGCGTTAACCAGAGGCTGACTTGAATGGCCGTACCTGCCCCCGCGTTATCCCACGACGCCATCATCCAGGACTCCTGGTCCCGCTGTCGCGCATTCGGCCTCGACCATCAGAGCACGCCGGCCTTCGACCAGTTGCCGGCCGAGGGCATCGCGCAACTGCTGGAGAGCCAGCATTCACTGGTGCAAACCACCCATCAGGAAGTGCTGCCCTACTACGAGAACATCCTGAGCAATTCCAATTGCCTGATCATGCTCGCCGACCATCAGGGCCAAGTGCTCACGTCATGGGGAACACAGCGCTTCATCGAACCCAAACTGGCCCGGGGTTTCAGCGCCGGCGCCAGCTGGATGGAACGCTGCACCGGGACCAATGCCATTGGCACCGCCCTGGCCTGTGAACAAGCCGTGCACATTGAGCACGACGAACATTTCCTCAAGGCCAACCGCTTCATGACCGGTTCCGCCGCGCCGATTTTCGATGCCGAGCGTAAGGTGATCGCGGTGCTGGACGTGTCCAGTGACAGCTATCTGCCGCCATCCCACACCTTGGGCATGGTCAAGATGATGAGCCAGACCGTGGAAAACCGGCTGATCCTCAACCTGTTCCATGGCCAACATTTCCAACTGACCTTCAATACCGGCCTGAACAACCTCGACAGCCAATGGGCCGGCCTGCTGATTTTCGATGAAACCGGTCAGGTGCTGTCGGCCAACCGCCGGGCCGACAATCTGCTGGGCATCAGCCTGTCGCGGGTCAGTGTCGAGAGCCTGTTCAAGGTCTCGTTGCTGGAATTGTTGAATCAACCCGAAGGCCTGCCCTTCTCCCTGCAAGCCTCGGGACGCAATCGCTTCCAGTGCCTGCTGAAACGGCCGAAGCAGGTTCCGATCCAGCCGCGGCTATTTTCTGAAAACAAGAGCGCCGAACCTGCCGTGGCAATCCCGACACCGGCGGTGATCAGCCTCAACACCCTGCACTTCGGCGACAGCCGCGTTGAAAAAGCCGTGCGCCAGGCCGAACGCCTGCTGGAAAAAGACATCCCGTTGTTGATCCACGGCGAAACCGGGGTCGGCAAGGAAGTGTTCGTCAAAGCCCTGCACCAGGCCAGCTCGCGCAGCAAACAAGCGTTCATCGCGGTCAACTGCGCAGCGATTCCCGCCGAACTGGTGGAATCCGAGTTGTTCGGCTACGAGAAAGGCGCGTTCACTGGGGCCAACCAGAAAGGCAGTATCGGGCTGATCCGCAAGGCCGACAAAGGCACACTGTTCCTCGACGAAATCGGCGACATGCCGCTGCCGACCCAGGCCCGTCTGCTGCGCGTGTTGCAGGAGCGTTGTGTGCAGCCGGTGGGCAGCAGCGAGTTGTTCCCGGTGGACCTGCGGATTATCTCCGCCACCAACCGTTCACTGCGCGAACAGGTGCAACTGGGACGTTTCCGCGAGGATTTGTACTACCGTATCGGCGGATTGACCCTGGAGTTGCCACCGCTGCGCTTGCGCAGCGACAAGCAGGCGCTGTTCAAACGTCTTTGGGAGCAGCATCGAGAGCCGAGTCAGTGGGCCGGTTTGAGCCGTGAGGTGCTGGAGTTGTTCGACCGACATCCGTGGCCGGGCAACCTGCGTCAGGTCAGCAGCGTGATTCAGGTGGCGCTGGCCATGGCCGAGGAACAACCGGTGCGGCCGGAGCATTTGCCGGATGACTTTTTTGTCGATCTGGAGATGGAGCCCGTGGAGACGCAGGAGCCGCTGGCGGTTGATCTTGATGATGCCGAGGAGTTGAACCGGCAGTTACAGGCGGTTGGGGGGAATATTTCCCATTTGGCGCGCAGGCTCGGAGTAAGCCGTAATACCCTTTACAAGCGACTGCGCCAGGTGGAATGACGAGTGATCGGCACTGGCGATGTTCGGTTTGAGGCCATTCGCGAGCAAGCCCGCTCCCACATTTGATCTGTGGTGTGTCTGAGTTTTCAGTACGACACAAATCCAATGTGGGAGCGGGCTTGCTCGCGAAGGCGTCAGCACTGCTGGAACAGCATTTTCCGCCATTCCCAAAAACAAAAACCCGCACAAGGCGGGTTTTGTTTTCAAGCACTACAGCTGTCAGTCAGCCAGACGCCAGGTCGTGCCGCCCTTGCCGTCTTCCAGCACCACACCCATGGCGGTGAGCTGGTCGCGGATGCGGTCGGATTCGGCCCAGTCCTTGCCGGCACGTGCCGCCAGACGCGCTGCAATCAGCGCCTCGACTTGCGCGGCATCCACCCGCCCTTCGGCACCGGCCTGCAGGAAGTCATCGGCTTCCAGCTGCAACACACCCAGCACGCTGGCCAGTTCTTTCAAACGGGCTGCCAGACCGGCCGCTGCGTTCAGATCGCTCTCGCGCAGGCGGTTGATCTCGCGGACCATCTCGAACAGCACCGCGCAGGCTTCCGGCGTACCGAAGTCGTCGTTCATCACCTGGGTGAAGCGCTCGACGAAGGCTTCGCCGCCAGCCGGAGCCACGTTCGGCAGGCCTTTCAACGCGTGGTAGAAACGCTCCAGGGCACCCTTGGCGTCCTTGAGGTTGTCTTCCGAGTAGTTGATGGCGCTGCGATAGTGGCTCGACACCAGCAGGTAACGCACGACTTCCGGGTGGTACTTGTCGAGCACGTCGCGGATGGTGAAGAAGTTGTTCAAGGACTTGGACATCTTCTCGCCATTGATACGGATCATGCCGCAATGCATCCACGCGTTGGCGTAGGTCTTGCCGGTGGCCGCTTCGCTCTGGGCGATTTCGTTTTCGTGGTGCGGGAACTCAAGGTCGCTGCCGCCGCCATGAATGTCGAAAGTCTCGCCCAGGCAGCAGGTCGACATCACCGAGCACTCGATGTGCCAGCCCGGACGTCCGGCGCCCCACGGCGATTCCCAGCTCGGCTCGCCCGGCTTGGCGGCTTTCCACAGCACGAAGTCCAGCGGGTCCTGTTTCGACTCGTCGACTTCGATGCGGGCGCCGATGCGCAGGTCTTCGATCTTCTTGCGCGACAGCTTGCCGTAGCCCATGAACTTGCCGACGCGGTAGTACACGTCGCCATTGCCCGGGGCGTAGGCGTAACCCTTGTCGATCAGGGTCTGGATCATCGCGTGCATGCCCGGGATGTGGTCCGTGGCACGCGGCTCCATGTCCGGCTTCTTGATGTTCAGGCGCGCTTCATCTTCGTGCATCGCCGCGATCATGCGCTCGGTCAAGGCTTCGAACGACTCGCCGTTCTCGTTGGCCCGATTGATGATCTTGTCGTCAATGTCGGTGATATTGCGTACATAAGTCAGATCGTAGCCGCTAAAGCGCAGCCAGCGCGTCACCAGGTCGAAGGCGACCATGCTGCGGCCGTGGCCCAGGTGGCAGTAGTCGTACACGGTCATGCCGCACACGTACATGCGCACCTTGTTGCCATCGAGCGGCTTGAAGACTTCTTTGCTCTTGGTGAGCGTGTTGTAAATCGTAAGCACGTTAACTTCCTTGAATCACTGGCCCCACGAATCACGCAGGGTCACGGTACGGTTGAATACCGGCTGACCTGGTTTCGAGTCCTTGAGATCGGCTACGAAGTAACCTTCGCGCTCGAACTGGAAACGGTCTTCCGGCTGTGCGTTGCCCAGCGAAGGCTCGGCACGACAACCGGTGAGTACCTGCAGCGAGTCAGGGTTGATGTTGTCCAGGAAACTGGCGCTGTCTTCGGCCTTCTCCGGGTTCGCAGAACGGAACAGACGATCGTACAGACGCACTTCGCACTCGACGCTGGCAGCGGCCGGCACCCAGTGGATCACGCCTTTGACCTTGCGGCCTTCCGGGTTCTTGCCCAGGGTGTCCGGATCGTACGAGCAGCGCAGTTCGACGATGTTGCCATCGGCGTCCTTGATCGCTTCGTCGGCACGGATCACGTAGCTGCCACGCAGACGCACTTCACCGGCCGGTTCCAGGCGCTTGTAGCCCTTCGGCGGCTCTTCCATGAAGTCTTCACGGTCGATGTAGATTTCACGGGCGAATGGCAACGCGCGCACGCCCATGTCTTCTTTCGGGTGGCACGGCAGCTCGAGGTTCTCGACCTGGCCTTCCGGGTAGTTGGTGATCACGACTTTCAGCGGACGCAGCACGCACATGGCACGCGGGGCGCTGTGGTCGAGGTCGTCGCGGATGCTGAATTCGAGCATGCCGAAGTCGACCACGCCGTCGGAACGGTTGGTGCCGATCATTTCGCAGAAGTTGCGGATCGATTTCGGCGTGTAGCCACGGCGGCGGAAACCCGACAGCGTGGACATGCGCGGGTCGTCCCAGCCGTTGACGTGCTTTTCATCGACCAGCTGCTTGAGCTTGCGCTTGCTGGTGATGGTGTAGTTCAGGTTCAGGCGGCTGAACTCGTACTGGCGCGGGTTGGCCGGTACCGGCAGGTTGTCGAGGAACCACTCGTACAGCGGACGGTGGCTTTCGAACTCCAGGGTGCAGATCGAGTGAGTGATGCCTTCGATGGCGTCCGACTGACCGTGGGTGAAGTCGTAGTTCGGGTAGATGCACCACTTGTCGCCGGTCTGGTGGTGGTGAGCGTGGCGGATGCGATACATGATCGGGTCGCGCAGGTTCATGTTCGGCGAGGCCATGTCGATCTTGGCCCGCAGCACGCGTGCGCCGTCCTTGAACTCGCCGGCCTTCATGCGGGCGAACAGGTCCAGGTTCTCTTCCACCGAACGGTCGCGGAACGGGCTGTTCTTGCCAGGTTCAGTCAGGGTGCCACGGTATTCCCTGGCCTGTTCAGGGGTCAGGTCATCGACGTAGGCCTTGCCGGACTTGATCAGTTCGACGGCCCAGTCGTGCAGCTGGTCGAAATACTGCGAGGCGTAGCGCACTTCACCGGACCACTCGAAGCCCAGCCATTTGACGTCGCTTTCGATCGCGTCGATGTATTCCTGGTCTTCCTTGGCCGGGTTGGTGTCGTCGAAACGCAGGTGCGTGACGCCGCCGAACTCCTGGGCGAGACCGAAGTTCACACAGATCGACTTGGCGTGACCGATGTGCAGGTAGCCGTTGGGTTCAGGCGGGAAACGGGTGACGATTTGCGTGTGCTTGCCCGAGTCCAGGTCTGCCTGGATGATCGGCCGCAGGAAGTTGACCGGCACGGCAGGGCCGGTCTTGGCATTCGAGGTAGGGTCGACAGTGGGCTTGCTCATAGGATCCTTGAACGTACAGGTGCATGGCCGTAATGAAGGCCGGACAAAACAAAGCCGCTATCATAGCCGATGCTGTCAAGGCCCTGACAGAGCGCGCTCTGTAAACCGTCGCATTTAATAGGCCGTAAATGAAAAAACAGCCTCGAAATTCGTGCCTGTCACGCTAAACTGCGCACCTTGGCCGAGACAGGCTGAACCGGTTGCGGGATCGAATGTCCCAAAACCACGAATTCCTCAAGTGAGTAACGATCATGACCCAAGTCAAACTGACTACCAACTTCGGCGACATCGTCCTCGAACTGAACGCCGAAAAAGCCCCGATCACCGTGGCCAACTTCGTCGAGTACGTTAAAGCCGGTCACTACGAAAACACTGTTTTCCACCGTGTCATCGGTAACTTCATGATCCAGGGCGGCGGTTTCGAGCCAGGCATGAAAGAAAAGAAAGACAAGCGTCCAAGCATCCAGAACGAAGCTGACAACGGTCTTTCCAACGACAAATACACCATCGCCATGGCCCGCACCATGGAGCCGCATTCGGCTTCCGCCCAGTTCTTCATCAACGTGGCGGACAACAGCTTCCTGAACCACAGCGGCAAGAACGTTCAAGGCTGGGGCTACGCGGTATTCGGTAAAGTGACCGCCGGCACCGACGTTGTCGACAAGATCAAAGGCGTGGCCACCACTTCCAAGGCCGGCCACCAGGACGTACCGGCAGACGACGTGATCATCGAGAAAGCCGAGATCATTGAGTGATACTGCTGATTTCAGACTTGCATCTGGAAGAGGAGCGCCCGGACATCACCCGGGCGTTTCTGGATTTGCTCGCCGGACGCGCCCGCTCGGCGAGTGCGTTGTACATTCTGGGCGACTTCTTCGAGGTGTGGATTGGCGACGACGCCATGACCCCCTTCCAGCGTTCCATCTGCCAGGCCCTGCGCGACCTCAGCGACAGCGGCACGGCCATTTTCCTGATGCACGGCAATCGCGACTTCATGCTCGGCAAGGCGTTCTGCAAAGAAGCCGGCTGCACATTGTTGAAGGATCCGAGTGTCGTGCAACTCAACGGCGAGCCGGTGCTGCTGATGCACGGCGACAGCCTCTGCACCCGCGACGAAAGCTATATGAAGCTGCGGCGCTACCTGCGCAACCCGATCACCCTGTTCATCCTGCGGCATCTACCGCTGCGCACCCGGCACAAACTGGCGCGCAAGCTGCGCAGTGAAAGCCGTGCGCAAACACGGATGAAGGCCAATGACATCGTCGATGTCACGCCCGAAGAGATTCCGCGGATCATGCAGCAGTTCGGGGTGAAAACCTTGATCCACGGGCATACCCACCGTCCCGCGATTCACAAGTTGCAGCTTGGCGAACAGGCGGCCCGACGCATTGTGCTGGGGGATTGGGATCGTCAGGGGTGGGCGTTGCAGGTCGACGAACAAGGGTTTGCCCTGGCGCCGTTCGATTTCGCCCCGCCACCGCAATTGGCCGCACCTACAAACTGACTGCCAAACACAAAACCTTGTAGGAGCGAGCCTGCTCGCGATGGACGTTAACGGTAACGCGTATTTCCTGACTAATCGCGCTGCCCTGAAGTCCATCGCGAGCAGGCTCGCTCCTACAGTGGTTGTGTGGTGTTTAGTGGCCCGCAGAAGTCGCTGGCCCGGCCTTGGCGGTAAACGGCGGCTTGGCCAGCCACACAATCAGGATCAGCCCCAGGAACATCCAGCCCAGCAAGGTGAAGTAATCCACCGTGGACATGATGTACGCCTGGCTGATCACCGTCTGCTCCAGCTGCGTGTAAGCCTTGGCCCCTGCCCCGCCCAGTTGGGTCAGCGCTTCGCGGGTCGCCGGATCGAACGGGGTGATGCTTTCGGTCAGATAGGCATGGTGTTGATCGGCCCGGCGAATCCAGATCCAAGTGGTCAACGACGCCGCGAAACTGCCGCCCAGGGTCCGCAAAAACGTCGCCAGCCCGGAACCGTCGGCAATCTGGCTCGGTGGCAGGTCCGACAGCAGGATGGTCAGGGTCGGCATGAAGAACAGCGCCACGCCGATCCCCATGAACAACTGCACCAGCGCGATGTGCTGGAAGTCCACTTCATTGGTGAACCCGGCGCGCATGAAGCAGCTCAGGCCGATGGCCAGGAACGCCCCGCCTGCCAGCACGCGCATGTCGAAACGCGGCGCGTACTTGCCGACAAACGGCGACAACAGTACCGGCAGGATCCCCAGCGGCGCCACGGCGAATCCGGCCCAGGTCGCGGTGTAGCCCAGTCGCGTCTGCAACCACTGCGGCAGGATCAGGTTGATCCCGAAGAACCCGGCATACCCCAGAATCAGCACGATGGTGCCGTAACGGAAGTTGCGATGGGCGAACAGGCGCAGGTTGACCACCGGATGCTCGTCGGTCATTTCCCAGATCACGAAGAACGCCAGGGCCACCACTGAAATCACCGAACCGATCACGATGAAGCTGGACTCGAACCAGTCGGCATCGTTGCCCTTGTCGAGCACGATCTGCAGGGCCCCGACGCCGATGATCAGCGCGATCAACCCGACGTAATCCATCGGTTGGCGGCTGGTGACCACCGGGCGCTTTTTCATCTGTTGCGTCACCACCCAGGCCGCGAACAGTCCGATCGGCACGTTGATGAAGAAAATCCATGGCCAGCTGTAACTGTCAGTGATCCAGCCGCCGAGGATCGGCCCGGCAATCGGCGCGACCACCGTGACCATCGCCAGCAACGCCAGGGCCATGCCCCGTTTCGCTGGGGGGTAAACCGCGATCAGCAGGGTCTGGGTCATTGGGTACAGCGGCCCGGCTACAACCCCTTGCAGCACCCGGAAGCCCACCAGCTCGGGCATGGACGTGGAAATCCCGCACAAAAACGAGGCCAGCACAAACAGCAATGTTGCCCAGACAAACAGCTTCACCTCGCCAAAACGACGACTGAGCCAACCGGTCAGCGGCAAGGCGATGGCGTTGCTCACCGCAAACGAGGTGATCACCCAGGTGCCCTGCTCCGAACTCACGCCCAGATTACCGGAGATCGTTGGCAACGCCACATTGGCGATGGTGGTGTCGAGCACTTGCATGAAGGTCGCCAGCGACAGGCCGATGGTGCTGAGCAACAGGCTGGGCGGTGTGAAAGACGCGTTATTGCTCATCGCGGATCCTTTGAAACCAGACGGGCGCAGCTAACCCTGTGGGAGCGGGCTTGCCCGCGAAGAGGTCGGCACATTCAACATGGATGTCGCCTGACGCTCCGCCTTCGCGAGCAAGCCCGCTCCCACAGGGTCGATGTAATGGCATATCAGCGTTGCGCGGTCTTGCTGACCGCGGCGCTGTTGTCGTGGATCAACTGGGTGATCATCGCGTCGGCCTCGGCCAACTGACGGTCGTAGACGTTGGTGCTGAACGAAGCTTTCTGCGGTGGCTGTTGCGCCAACACCGGCCCGCTCTGGTCGCGCAGGTTCACGTCGACCATGGTCGACAAACCAACCCGCAACGGGTGCCTGGCCAGCTCTTCGGCGTTGACGTGGATCCGCACCGGCACGCGCTGCACGATCTTGATCCAGTTGCCGGTGGCGTTCTGCGCCGGCAGCAGGGCAAAGGCGCTGCCGGTCCCGGCGCCGAGGCTGTCGATGGTGCCGCTGTATTTGACGTCGCTGCCATAGAGGTCGGTTTCGATCTCGACCGGCTGGCCGATGCGCATGTCACGCAGCTGGGTTTCCTTGAAGTTGGCGTCGATCCACAGCTGATCCAGCGGAATCACCGCCATCAGCGCGGTGCCCGGTTGCACGCGTTGGCCCAGTTGAACAGAACGCTTGGCCACGTAACCGGTGACCGGTGCAATCAGGACGCTGCGTGAGTTGTTCAGGTAAGCCTGGCGCAGTTGCGCAGCGGCGGCCATCACGTCCGGGTGCGATGAAACCACGGTGTCATCGACCAGCGCGCTGGTCGTCTTGAGCTTTTGCTCGGCGTTGGCCAGGGCGTTTTGCGCCGAGGTCAGGTCGTCGCGGGCGTGGGACAGCTCTTCCTGGGAAATCGCCCCGCCGGCAGCGAGATTCTTGCGCCGGCTGAAGTTGTCCTGGGCCTTTTGCACTTCGGCTTTCTGGGCATTGACCTGGGCTTTCATGCCATCCACATCGCTGTACAGGCCACGCACCTGACGCACGGTACGAGCCAGATTGGCCTGGGCATTTTCCAGGCCGATTTCGGCGTCGTTCGGGTCGAAGTTCACCAGCACCTGGCCTTCATGCACCAGGTCGCCGTCATCGGCGCCGATGCTGACCACGGTGCCGGTGACCAGCGGCGTGATTTCCACCACGTTGCCGTTCACATAGGCGTCGTCGGTGCTTTCGCTCCAGCGCCCGTAAAACTCGTGGTAGGCCCAGACGCCCGCGCCGCTGAGCACGACGGCAACAGCCAGCACCAACAGCATGAACTTGCGCTTGCCCGAGTTGGGGTTGCCTTGGGTGTTTTCCGGAGGTTGAGTTGTATCGGCAGTGGCCATGACAAGTACCTTGAATTAGTGGGTCAGCGTGGCTGGAGTGGCATCGGCCGAGGCTATGGCCTCAGGCTGGAAACCGCCGCCCAGCGCCTGCATCAGTTGGATCGACAGGTCAATCTGCTCGGCATTCAGGTTGGCCAGCTGACGCTGGGCCTGGAGCAATTGCTGCTCGATGCTGAGCACGTCCAGGTAGTTGCCGATGCCGGAACCGTAACGCTGGACCACGGTGTTGTAGGAATCCTGGGCGATGTCGGTGGCGTGCTGCTGAGCAGCGATTTGCCGGCCGATATCGCGCAACTGGTTGATGCTGTCACTGACATCCCCCAGCGCCTTTACCAGGCTTTTGTTGTACTGCGCCACGGCGAGGTCGTAATCGGCGTCACGCGAATCGAGGTCGGCGCGCAAGCGGCCACCGTCGAAGATCGGTACCGAGATCGTCGGTGCAATGTTGAAGAAGCGGCTGGCCGAACCAAACATCGCATCGCCCAACAAGGATTCAGCACCGGCGGCGGCGCTGAGGTTCAAGTTGGGATAGAACCGTGTCTTGCCGGCGTCGATGCTTTTACTCGCCGCCTCGACCCGCCAGCGCGCGGCCACCAGGTCCGGGCGACGCCCGAGCAGTTCGGCTGGCAGTACCGAAGGTAGCGCTACCGCGCTCGGCTGAAGAATGTTGGGTCGGGCAATCTCATTGCCGCGATCAGGGCCTTTGCCGAGCAGCACCGCGAGAGCGATTTTCGCGCTGTTCAGGCGTTTTTGCGCGTCGATCAGGTTGGCCTGGGAGGTGGCTTCCAGGCTTTCGGTCTGCTGGAACTGGTACTGGCTGTCGATCCCGGCAGTCAGGCGCCGTTGGCTCAGCTCGAGCATTTGCCGGGTGCGCTTGAGGTCTTCGCTGGACAGGTCGTAGACGATGTGCGCCTGACCGAGATCGCTATAGGCCCTGGCGACATCGGCGGCCAGCGTCAGTTGCGCAGCCTGCTGGTCGACTTCGGCAGCACGGGCCTGGCCGAGGGCGGCTTCCCAGGCATCGCGCTGACCGCCCCACAGGTCGAAGTTGTAATTGAAACTGGTGCTGATGTTGCGAATGGTGGCGTAAGCGTCACCCTGCCCACGCGGGTCCTGGTCCCGGGCC
>NZ_JBGLYV010000044.1:0-51519 GCF_047304225.1 Pseudomonas sp. Pseusp3
GGCGGGGGGCGGTCATGGGTGTGGTCGATTCGGGCATGGCTGAAAGTGGCGGGCATTGTCCCACATCTATGGGCAACACCGCTCCCACAGGGGGGGCTTCATTGGATGTTAGAAAGTGGCAGGCATAAAAAAGGGAGGCCGCTTGGGCCTCCCTCTTTCAGTGCGATCTGCCGTTACAGGCTGGCAATCCGCGCATGCTGCTCGGCCAGCTTGCCCAGGGCCTGTTCGGCCTCGGCGAGTTTGGCGCGTTCCTTGTCGATGACTTCGGCGGGTGCCTTGTCAACGAAACCGGCGTTGGACAGCTTGCCGCCGACACGTTGCACTTCACCTTGCAGGCGCTGGATTTCCTTGTCCAGACGCGCCAGTTCCGCAGCTTTGTCGATCAAGCCGGCCATTGGCACCAGCACTTCCATCTCGCCGACCAGCGCGGTGGCGGACAGCGGCGCTTCTTCGCCAGCAGCCAGCACGGTGATCGATTCCAGACGCGCCAGCTTCTTCAGCAGGGCTTCATTTTCGGTCAGGCGACGCTGATCCTCGGCGCTGACGTTCTTCAGGAACAACGGCAGCGGTTTGCCCGGGCCGATGTTCATTTCGCCACGGATGTTACGGGTGCCGAGCATCAGGCCCTTGAGCCATTCAATGTCATCTTCGGCCGCCTGATCGATGCGTGTTTCGTTGGCCACTGGCCAAGGTTGCAGCATGATCGTCTTGCCTTCGATACCGGCCAGCGGCGCGATGCGCTGCCAGATTTCTTCGGTGATGAACGGCATGAACGGGTGCGCCAGACGCAGGGCGACTTCCAGTACGCGCACCAGGGTGCGACGGGTGCCGCGCTGGCGTTCGACCGGTGCGTTTTCGTCCCACAACACAGGCTTGGACAGCTCCAGGTACCAGTCGCAATACTGGTTCCAGATGAACTCGTACAAGGCTTGCGCAGCCAGGTCGAAACGGAACTGGTCGAGCTGGCGGGTCACTTCGGCTTCGGTGCGTTGCAGTTGCGAAATGATCCAGCGATCGGCCAGGGACAGCTCATAGGCTTCACCGTTTTGGCCACAGTCTTCGCCCTTGTCCAGCACGTAGCGCGCCGCGTTCCAGATCTTGTTGCAGAAGTTGCGATAGCCTTCGACGCGGCCCATGTCGAACTTGATGTCACGACCGGTGGATGCCAGCGAGCAGAAGGTGAAGCGCAGGGCGTCGGTGCCGTAGCTGGCGATGCCTTCGGCGAACTCGTCGCGGGTCTGCTTCTCGATCTTCTTCGCCAGTTTCGGCTGCATCATGCCGGAGGTACGCTTCTGTACCAGCTCTTCCAGCTCGATACCGTCGATGATGTCCAGCGGGTCCAGGACGTTGCCCTTGGACTTGGACATCTTCTGGCCCTGGCCGTCACGCACCAGGCCATGCACGTACACGGTCTTGAACGGAACCTGCGGCGTGCCATCTTCGTTCTTCACCAAATGCATGGTGAGCATGATCATCCGGGCAACCCAGAAGAAAATGATGTCGAAGCCGGTCACCAGTACGTCGGTGGAGTGGAATTTCTTCAGGAATTCGGTTTTTTCCGGCCAGCCGAGGGTGGAGAACGTCCACAGGCCCGAACTGAACCAGGTGTCGAGAACATCGTTGTCCTGTTGCAGCGCGACGTCCGGGCCGATGTTGTGCCTGGCCCGCACTTCGGCTTCGTCGCGACCGACGTAGACCTTGCCCGACTCGTCGTACCAGGCCGGAATCCGGTGGCCCCACCACAGTTGACGGCTGATGCACCAATCCTGGATGTCGCGCATCCACGAGAAGTACATGTTTTCGTACTGTTTTGGCACGAACTGGATACGGCCGTCTTCAACGGCTGCAATCGCAGGCTCGGCCAAAGGCTTGGTGGACACGTACCACTGGTCGGTCAGCCATGGCTCGATGACGGTGCCGGAGCGGTCGCCTTTCGGCACTTTCAGGGCGTGGTCGTCAACGCTGACCAACAGGCCGGCAGCGTCGAACGCGGCCACGATCTGCTTGCGGGCTTCGAAGCGGTCGAGACCGGCGTATTCCGCCGGGATCTTGCCGTCGATGGTTTCGTTCAGCGTGCCGTCGAGGTTGAACACCTGGCAGGCCGGCAGGACCGTTGCGTTTTTGTCGAAGATGTTCAGCAGCGGCAGGTTGTGACGCTTGCCGACTTCGTAGTCGTTGAAATCGTGGGCCGGGGTGATCTTCACGCAGCCGGTGCCGAATTCAGGGTCGCAGTAATCGTCGGCGATGATCGGGATGCGGCGGCCAACCAGCGGCAGCTCGACAAATTTGCCGATCAGGGCTTTGTAGCGTTCATCGTTCGGGTTAACCGCCACGGCGGAGTCGCCGAGCATGGTTTCCGGGCGAGTGGTCGCGACGATCAGGAAATCGTTGCCTTCAGCGGTCTTGGCGCCGTCGGCCAGCGGGTATTTCAGGTTCCACAGAAAACCTTTCTCGTCGTGGTTCTCCACTTCGAGGTCGGAAATCGCCGTGTGCAGCTTGGTGTCCCAGTTGACCAGGCGCTTGCCGCGATAGATCAGGCCGTCTTCGTGCAAACGGACGAAGGCTTCTTTAACGGCTTCCGAGAGGCCGTCGTCCATGGTGAAGCGCTCGCGGCTCCAGTCAACGGACGAGCCGAGGCGACGGATCTGACGGCTGATGTTGCCGCCGGACTCATCCTTCCACTCCCAGACTTTTTCGAGGAACTTCTCGCGACCCAGGTCGTGACGGCTCTGGCCTTTCGCTTCGAGTTGACGCTCCACCAGCATCTGCGTGGCGATACCCGCGTGGTCGGTGCCCGGCTGCCACAGGGTGTTGCGACCCTGCATGCGGCGGAAACGGATCAGGGCGTCCATGATCGCGTTGTTGAAGCCGTGCCCCATGTGCAGGCTGCCGGTGACGTTCGGCGGCGGGATCATGATGGTGTAGGACTCGCCCGCGCCTTGCGGGGCGAAGTAATTCTCTGACTCCCAGGTGTTGTACCAGGAAGTTTCAATGGCGTGCGGCTGGTAGGTCTTATCCATGCGCGGCGGGACCCTATTGGCATTTATTCAGGAAAAGCCGGGAAGTATAGCGGGGATGAGCCGATGCGCGTAGAGCGAGGTGACAATGGGTGGGGGAAAAGTTGTGGTTTTTCGGGGGGTGTTTTGTCCGTGAGGGCGCCATCGCGGGCAAGCCCGCTCCTACAGGTTATGTGTCGTACAGCTATTTTGTGATCGACACTAACACTGTGGGAGCGGGCTTGCCCGCGAAAGCAATCGGTCAGGCGACCTGATTCAAATCGTTATGCCGTGTTTCCTTCAGGCACAGCACTGCAATCAAACTCAGCACCGCCGCACCGGACACATACCCGCCGACGTAGCTCAATCCGCCCATCGCTACCAGCTTCTGCGCGAAAAACGGCGCCGCCGAAGCCCCGACGATACCGCCCAGGTTGTAGGCCGCCGAGGCGCCGGTATAACGCACGTGGGTCGGGAACAGCTCCGGCAGCAACGCACCCATCGGTGCAAACGTCACGCCCATCAGAAACAGTTCGATGCACAGGAACAGCGCCACACTCCAGGTCGAGCCTTGGGTCAGCAGCGGCTCCATGAGAAAGCCGGACAGGATCGCCAGTACGCCACCGATGATCAGCACCGGCTTGCGCCCGTAACGGTCGCTGGCCCAGGCCGACAGCGGGGTGGCGGCAGCCATGAACAGCACCGCGAAGCACAGCAGGCCGAGGAAGGTTTCGCGGCTGTAGCCAAGCGTTGCCACGCCGTAACTCAGGGAAAACACGGTGGAGATATAGAACAGCGCGTAGCACACGACCATCGCGCCGGCGCCCAGCAACACAGGGGCCCAGTATTGACCGAACAGCTCGAACAGCGGGATCTTCACCCGCTCCTGGCGCGCCACGGCGTTGGCGAACACCGGGGTTTCATGCAGCTTGAGGCGCACGTACAGGCCGACCATCACCAGTGCGGCGCTGAGCAGGAACGGAATACGCCAGCCCCAGGAGCGGAACTGTTCATCGTCCAGTACTACGGCCAATGTCAGGAACAGGCCGTTGGCCGCCAGAAAGCCGATGGATGGACCCAGTTGCGGAAACATGCCGAACCACGCGCGTTTGCCTTTCGGCGCGTTCTCCGTGGCCAGCAATGCCGCGCCACCCCATTCACCGCCCAGCCCCAGGCCCTGGCCGAAGCGCAGGACGCAAAGCAGGATCGGTGCCCAGGCGCCAATGCTGTCGTAACCCGGCAGCACGCCGATCAGCGTGGTGCACACGCCCATCAGCAGCAGCGAGGCGACCAGGGTCGATTTGCGCCCGATACGGTCGCCAAAGTGGCCGAAAAGCGCCGAACCCAAAGGGCGTGCAAGGAAGGCGATGCCGAACGTGAGAAACGCCGAAAGCATCTGGGCGGTGCCGGATGTCTGCGGAAAGAACACCGGGCCGATCACCAGTGCGGCGGCGGTGGCATAGACATAGAAGTCGTAGAACTCGATGGCGGTGCCGATGAAGCTTGCGGTGGCCACGCGGGTGGCGGAGTTCGTCGGTTGCGCAGGTGTGGAGTCGCTGTAAGTCGTGCTGGTCGTCATGCGGTTATCCCTGACTGTCATGTGCTCCAGTGGAGCGAATTATTATGGTCGAGAACCCAGGGATGTGGGTGGAGGCACGGTCGCTGTTCAAGGTAGGAACAGTCGTCGGTTTGCTGCGGGCTTTGCTGATGGACAGGCCGGAAGCTGCGAAGTGCGGGGTAAGCACGGGGCCGGCGAGGCTTGGGTAAGCGCTTCGATTATAGGAAGGTGGCTAACGATCGAACAAGAGGGCTGGCGAACTCAGGGATTTGTGTCAGGTTTTAGATAACGACAGGCATCGAGCTGGTCTGCCAGATCAGCACTCGCGTGACACGGTTGTCCTCGGTCTCGAGAATTTCCAGGCGATACCGACCGATCTTCAGGCACACCGCACTTTCGGGAATGGTTTCCAGCGCCTCGGTGACCAGACCGTTCAGGGTTTTCGGGCCATCGCTGGGCAGGTGCCAGCCGAGGCTCTTGTTCAGCTCGCGAATGGACGCAGCTCCGTCGATCACCAGGCGTCCGTCGGCTTGCGGATGAATGTGCGGGTTGTCCAGGCTGTGCTGGCTTTCGAACTCGCCGACGATTTCTTCAAGAATGTCTTCCAGGGTGACGATGCCCAGCACTTCGCCGTATTCATCGACCACCATGCCCAGGCGCCGCTGCTGCTTGTGGAAATTGAGCAGTTGCAACTGCAGAGGGGTACTTTCCGGCACGAAGTATGGCTCGTGACTGGCTGCCAGCAGCGCTTCCCTGGTCAGGCTCGCATCGGGCAGCAAGTGAAGGATGTGTCGGGTGTTGAGGACGGCTTCGACCTGGTTGATATCACTGTGGAACACCGGCAGGCGAGTGCGCTTGTTGTGGCGCAATTGTTCGATGATTTCTTCGATGGGGTCATCGAGGTTGATGCCGTCCACGTCACTGCGCGGCACCAGGATGTCATTGACCGTGATGTTGTCCAGTGCGTGGATGCCTGGCAGCGGGTGAGGGCGGTTCACGGTTTCGAGAGGGGCGTGCCGTTCGGTCAGCGTTTCGTCCTCACTCTGTTGCACCACTTTGGCTTTACGGGCGAATGGTCGCATCAGCAACTGACTGATGCTGTTGAGCAGCCATGCCGCGGGATAGATGATTTTCAGTGGTATGCGCAGCAGATTGTTACCCTGGGCCAGGATCGCATCCGGATAACGGATGGCGAGCGCCCGTGGCAAATAGTCGGAAAACACCAGCAAAATGGCGCCCGCCCCAAGACACGCAACCCACGGGCCGTTCTCGGCCCAGGTGAAAATGGCCAGCAAGGTGCTGATGACCACCACGAGTGCACGGCACAGGGTGTTGCAAAATATCAGGCTGGCAAGCGGGAAGCTGAGTTTCGCCACCGGTTTGTCGCTGGAGCGCGTTGCGGTGCGCTGGGCCAGCAAATGCTGGTGCGCGGCCTCAATGGCGGTAAACAGCCCCGACCATAAAATCAGCAGGGTCACTACCGCGAGCATCGGCCCTGTGGGCAAGTCGTCCATTAATGCCGCCCGTCAGATGTGCAGGATGTATTCACGAACCAGTTTGCTGCCGAAATACGCCAGCATCAGCAGGCAGAAACCGGCCAGGGTCCAGCGAATGGCTTTGTGCCCGCGCCAGCCGAGGCGATTGCGCCCCCACAGCAGCACGCTGAAAACGATCCAGGCCAGGCAGGCCAGCAGGGTTTTGTGCACCAGATGCTGGGCGAACAGGTTTTCGACGAACAGCCAGCCGGAAATCAGCGACAGCGACAATAGCGTCCAGCCGGCCCAGAGGAAGCCGAACAGCAGACTTTCCATGGTTTGCAGCGGCGGGAAGTTCTTGATCAGCCCGGACGGGTGCTTGTGCTTGAGCTGGTGGTCTTGAACCAGCAGCAGCAAGGCCTGGAACACCGCGATGGTGAACATGCCATAGGCAAGAATCGAGAGCAGGATGTGGGCGAGGATGCCTGGCTCTTC
This sequence comes from Pseudomonas sp. Pseusp3, assembly GCF_047304225.1. NCBI lineage: Bacteria > Pseudomonadati > Pseudomonadota > Gammaproteobacteria > Pseudomonadales > Pseudomonadaceae > Pseudomonas > Pseudomonas sp. Pseusp3. The sequence goes on from NZ_JBGLYV010000044.1 coordinate 6,525, forward strand.
ATCGATGATCTGCACCGTACCGGCCGGCGCGAAATGCGCCAGCAGCACGGTCAAGGCCCCCAGCGGGAACAGCAGTATCAGCAGGTTCTCTACCGGAATCCGCGAGCAGGCCAGCAGGGTCAATGCGATGACCGCCACGGCAATCAGGCTGGCGGCAGTGAAGAAGTCCAGGCCCAGGCCGGTTGGGGTCAGCAGGTGGGTGAGCAGGCTGGCGCCGTGGGTCAATACGGCGAGCACGCCAAGCATGACCAGCAGGCGTTTGTTGGCCTTGGTGCCGGAAGCCAGGCGAGTGCCCTGATATATGGTCGCAGCGGCGTACAAGCAGGCGGCGGCGAGGGTAGTAAGCAAGCTGGGTGACAAGGGGAGCATAAATCCTGTTAGGCAAGCCCGAAAGTCGCTGAGTTTGGCATAGAACCCCCGCCGCACGAAAGACCGCGCAACCCGACAGCGAGGTGTCCGCCAGCCACAGTCTTCGCTATAATCCGCGACCTGCCCACGCCGCAGGCTCGCCGAGCACACGTTTAGTCCGGTCCGGGCCGCCATTATCCCGGTCTACACAGGGCCTGAAAGGATCGCGCAATGTTTGAAAACTTAACCGACCGTCTCTCGCAGACGCTGCGCCATGTCACCGGCAAGGCCAAGCTGACTGAAGACAACATCAAAGACACCCTGCGCGAAGTGCGCATGGCGTTGCTCGAAGCCGACGTCGCCCTGCCGGTGGTCAAGGACTTCGTCAATTCGGTCAAGGAACGTGCCGTCGGTACCGAGGTGTCACGCAGCCTGACGCCGGGCCAGGCCTTCGTGAAGATCGTCCAGGCCGAGCTCGAAAGCCTGATGGGCGCGGCCAACGAAGACCTGAACCTGAGCGCCGTTCCACCCGCCGTCATCCTGATGGCCGGTTTGCAGGGCGCGGGTAAAACCACCACCGCCGGCAAGCTCGCGCGCTTCCTTAAAGAGCGCAAGAAGAAGTCGGTCATGGTTGTGTCCGCCGACGTTTACCGTCCGGCGGCGATCAAGCAGCTGGAAACCCTGGCCAACGACATCGGCGTGACCTTCTTCCCGTCGGACCTGAGCCAGAAGCCGGTCGACATCGCCAACGCGGCTATTAAAGAAGCAAGGCTCAAATTCATCGACGTGGTCATCGTCGATACCGCCGGTCGCCTGCACATCGATGAAGAGATGATGGGCGAGATCAAGGCACTGCATGCCGCGATCAACCCGATCGAAACCCTGTTCGTGGTCGACGCCATGACCGGCCAGGACGCCGCCAACACGGCCAAGGCCTTCGGCGATGCATTGCCGCTGACCGGTGTGATCCTGACCAAGGTCGACGGCGACGCCCGTGGCGGTGCCGCTCTGTCGGTGCGTGCCATCACCGGCAAGCCGATCAAGTTCATCGGTATGGGCGAGAAGAGCGAAGCGCTCGATCCGTTCCATCCTGAGCGTATCGCCTCGCGCATCCTCGGCATGGGTGACGTGCTCAGCCTGATCGAGCAGGCGGAAGCGACGCTCGACAAGGACAAAGCCGACAAGCTTGCTAAAAAGTTGAAGAAGGGCAAGGGCTTCGACCTCGAAGACTTCCGCGATCAGCTGCAACAAATGAAGAACATGGGCGGCCTCGGCGGGCTCATGGACAAGCTGCCGAACATGGGCGGCGTGAATCTGGCGCAGATGGGCAACGCCCAGGGCGCGGCAGAAAAGCAATTCAAGCAGATGGAAGCCATCATCAACTCCATGACCCCGGCCGAGCGCCGCGACCCCGAGATGATCAGCGGTTCGCGCAAGCGCCGGATCGCCATGGGTTCCGGCACCCAGGTGCAGGACATCGGCCGCTTGATCAAGCAGCACAAGCAGATGCAGAAAATGATGAAGAAGTTCTCTGCGAAAGGCGGAATGGCCAAGATGATGCGCGGCATGGGCGGAATGTTGCCCGGCGGCGGCATGCCAAAGATCTGAAAGAACTCGCCGGTCGTCGTACCGGCGCAGTCCCGCAAGGAAGCGGGATCTCCAGCAAACCCGCGCCTGGCGGGAGCTGATCGGCCGTTTTCAACGACGGCTCTATAGCCAATCTGGATGGCACGGTGACAGGTGCCGGAAAAAGGCATTTGCAAAAGTCCGGATATTCCTTAGAATATGCGGCCTTTCGGGCACCCATGCCCGCTGTGCATTTAGATTTGCAGCACCGACTACAGGAACGATGTTCACATGCTAACAATCCGTCTTGCCCTTGGCGGCTCCAAAAAGCGCCCGTTTTACCACTTGACCGTAACCGACAGCCGCAACCCGCGCGACGGTTCGCACAAGGAACAGGTTGGCTACTTCAACCCTGTTGCTCGTGGTCAGGAAGTTCGTCTGTCCGTGAACCAAGAGCGCGTAGCCTACTGGCTGAGCGTTGGTGCACAACCTTCTGAGCGCGTTGCTCAGTTGTTGAAGGAATCTGCTAAGGCTGCGGCCTGAGCAATATGAACGCGACGCCAGCCATTGCTGATGATTTGATCGTTATCGGCAAGATTTACTCTGTTCACGGCGTTCGCGGCGAAGTGAAGGTGTACTCCTTTACTGATCCGATTAAAAACCTGCTGGACTACAAAACCTGGACGCTCAAGCGTGAGGGCAATGTAAGGCAGGTAGAGCTGGTCAGCGGACGCGGGAACGACAAGTTCCTGGTCGCAAAGCTCAAGGGTCTCGATGATCGCGAAGAAGCTCGTCTTCTGGCCGGTTATGAGATCTGCGTGCCGCGTAACCTGTTCCCTGAACTGACCGACGGCGAGTACTACTGGTACCAGCTGGAAGGTCTCAAGGTCATCGACACTCTCGGACAACTGTTCGGGAAAATCGATCACCTGCTGGAGACCGGCTCGAACGATGTCATGGTGGTCAAGCCTTGCGCTGGCAGCCTGGATGATCGCGAACGCCTGTTGCCCTATACGGAGCAATGCGTGTTGGCCGTCGACCTGGCCGCAGGCGAGATGAAGGTGGATTGGGACGCGGATTTCTAAGCGTGGCTAACTTGCGCGTAGAAGTGATCAGTCTGTTTCCCGAGATGTTCTCTGCCATCAGCGAGTACGGCATCACCAGTCGTGCGGTGAAACAGGGGCTCTTGCAGCTCACCTGTTGGAATCCGCGAGACTACACGACGGATCGACATCACACTGTGGACGATCGCCCGTTTGGCGGTGGTCCGGGCATGGTGATGAAGATCAAGCCCCTGGAAGATGCTCTGGTTCAGGCCAAGGCAGCAGCCGGGGAGGCGGCGAAGGTAATTTACCTGTCCCCCCAAGGCCGTCAACTGACTCAGTCGGCGGTGCGCGAGTTGGCGAATGAGGATGCATTGATCCTGATTGCCGGCCGCTATGAAGGCATTGACGAGCGTTTTATTGATGCTCATGTCGATGAAGAGTGGTCGATTGGCGACTATGTATTGTCTGGCGGCGAGCTGCCGGCGATGGTCCTGATCGATGCGGTTACACGACTGCTGCCTGGAGCTTTAGGGCATGCGGACTCCGCCGAGGAAGATTCCTTTACGGATGGTTTGCTGGATTGCCCGCACTACACCCGACCGGAGGTGTATGCGGATCAGCGTGTTCCCGACGTATTGCTAAGTGGCAATCACGCGCACATCCGGCGTTGGCGTTTACAGCAGTCCCTTGGTCGGACCTTTGAACGACGCGCCGATCTTCTGGAAAGCCGCTCGCTTTCTGGAGAAGAGAAGAAGCTGCTCGAGGAATATATCCGCGAGCGGGACGATAGTTAACAACGTATCGATGGTAGATCCGACGATTTACCTTAGGAGCACAGCATGACTAACAAAATCATCCTTGCACTCGAAGCAGAGCAGATGACCAAAGAGATCCCTCCCTTTGCCCCGGGCGACACCATTGTCGTTCAGGTGAAAGTGAAGGAAGGCGACCGTTCGCGTCTGCAAGCGTTCGAAGGTGTTGTTATCGCCAAGCGTAACCGCGGCGTAAACAGTGCATTCACCGTTCGTAAAATCTCCAACGGTGTTGGCGTAGAGCGTACTTTCCAGACCTACTCCCCGCAAATCGACAGCATGGCTGTCAAGCGTCGCGGTGACGTACGTAAAGCCAAGCTGTACTACCTGCGCGACCTGTCGGGTAAAGCAGCTCGCATCAAGGAAAAACTGGTTTAAGTCCAGCTTCCGATGCAGAAAAAAGCAGCCTACGGGCTGCTTTTTTGTTGTCTGGGATTTATCTTCGTTGACCGTGTTGTCGGTCTTGCCTGAGCCTTTATGCCCGCCATTGATCATCCTCTGATAGACCAGTTCCTCGACGCCCTCTGGCTGGAAAAAGGCCTTTCCGATAACACCCGCGATGCCTATCGCAGTGACCTGGCGCTGTTCAATGGCTGGCTACAGGACAAAGGGCTGGAGCTGGTCAATGCCGGGCGCGAGTTGATTCTCGACCACCTGGCCTGGCGCCTGGAGCAAAACTACAAGCCTCGTTCCACCGCGCGATTTCTCTCGGGTGTGCGTGGCTTCTATCGCTATCTGTTGCGGGAAAAGATGATCGCTGTCGATCCAACGTTACGGGTTGATATGCCGCAACTCGGCAGGCCGCTGCCCAAATCCTTGTCGGAGGCCGATGTAGAAGCACTGTTGAAGGCGCCTGATTTGAGCGACGCCATCGGACAGCGCGACCGCGCCATGCTTGAAGTGCTGTACGCCTGCGGTCTGCGGGTGACGGAGCTGATCAGCCTGACGCTGGAGCAGGTCAATCTGCGCCAGGGCGTGTTGCGCGTGATGGGCAAGGGCAGCAAGGAGCGACTGGTGCCGATGGGTGAGGAGGCGATTGTCTGGGTCGAACGCTACATGCGTGATGCCCGTAGCGAACTGCTGGGTGGGCGTCCCAGCGACGTGTTGTTCCCGAGTCAGCGTGGCGAGCAGATGACCCGCCAGACCTTCTGGCACCGGATCAAGCACCAGGCCAAGGTGGCCGGGATCGGCAAGTCGCTGTCGCCGCACACGTTGCGCCACGCCTTCGCCACGCACCTGCTCAACCACGGTGCAGACCTGCGGGTGGTGCAGATGCTGCTGGGGCACAGCGATTTGTCGACGACCCAGATCTACACCCACGTCGCCCGGGCGCGCTTGCAGGATCTGCATGCCAAACACCACCCCAGAGGCTGATGGTACCCCCCCCTGTAGGAGAGAGCTTGCTCGCGATGATCTGAAGAGCGCCGCGTTAAACCAGTCAGCACGCATGATCGTTAACGACCATCGCGAGCGAGCTCGCTCCTACAAAAAACATTCGCCAATGCCTTGTATCACCGGCATTCGGCCCCGCGAACCTTATGTGATAGGCTTGACCGGTTTGCACGATGGGCGGTTATGACCCGGTGTCTTGGCACGGGCGTTCTGATCGTCCCATATGTTCGCCTTCAGGAGTTCTCATGCGTCTGACCCAGATTTTCGCCGCCGCAGCCATTGCGTTGGTCAGCACCTTTGCCGTCGCCGATGACGCGGCCGACAAAGCCATTCGTAAAAGCCTGGAAAACCTCCAGCTCGAAGTGCCGGTGGAAAGCATCACCGCCAGCCCGTTGCCCGGCCTGTACGAAGTCAAGCTCAAAGGCAGCCGCGTGCTGTACGCCAGTGCCGACGGCCAGTACGTGGTTCAGGGCTACCTGTTCGATCTCAAGGATGGCAAGCCGGTCAACCTGACCGAGAAGACCGAGCGCCTGGGCATCTCCAAACTGATCAACGACATTCCGGTTGCCGAAACCGTCGTCTACCCGGCCATTGGCGAAACCAAGTCGCACATCACCGTATTCACCGACACCACCTGCCCGTACTGCCACAAGCTGCACGCCGAAGTGCCTGAGCTGAACAAACGCGGCATCGAAGTACGTTATGTTGCGTTTCCGCGTCAGGGCCTGGGCTCGCCGGGAGACGAACAGCTGCAGGCGGTGTGGTGTTCGAAGGACAAGAAAGCGGCCATGGACAAAATGGTCGACGGCAAGGAAATCAAGGCCGCCAAGTGCGATAACCCGGTTTCCAAACAGTTCGCACTCGGCCAGTCGATCGGCGTGAACGGCACACCGGCCATCGTTTTGGCTGACGGTCAGGTCATTCCGGGCTACCAGCCTGCGCCACAAGTCGCCAAACTGGCGCTGGGCGCGAAGTAAATTCGCATCGTCACGGCCAGTCCTTGACGATCAGGGTCCGGTGGCAACATTTGCCGGGCCATCAATAGAGAGCCGCGAACCTGCGGTTGTTTTCACGGCCGGCCTCGTGTCGGCCGTTTTATGGGGAGTTCACAGTGAAACCGGTCAAAGTAGGCATCTGTGGGTTAGGGACCGTCGGTGGCGGAACCTTCAACGTACTTCAGCGCAACGCCGAGGAAATTGCTCGTCGTGCCGGGCGTGGGATCGAAGTGGCACAAATTGCCATTCGCACGCCAAAGCCTCAGTTCCAAACGACCGGTATTGCGATTACCACCGATGTCTTCGAAGTGGCCACGAACCCTGAGATCGACATCGTCATAGAGCTGATGGGCGGCTATACCGTTGCCCGCGAGCTGGTACTCAAGGCCATCGAGAATGGCAAGCATGTGGTCACCGCGAACAAGGCGCTTATCGCCGTTCACGGTAATGAAATTTTCGCCAAGGCCCGCGAGAAGGGCGTGATCGTTGCGTTCGAAGCGGCGGTGGCCGGTGGTATTCCGGTGATCAAGGCGATCCGCGAAGGCCTGTCCGCCAACCGTATCAACTGGGTGGCCGGCATCATCAACGGCACCGGCAACTTCATCCTGACGGAAATGCGCGAGAAGGGTCGCACCTTCGAAGACGTATTGGCCGAAGCCCAGGCCCTGGGTTATGCCGAAGCCGATCCAACCTTCGACGTTGAAGGTATCGACGCCGCTCACAAGCTGACGATCCTGGCCTCCATCGCGTTCGGCATCCCGCTGCAATTCGACAAGGCTTACACCGAAGGCATCACCAAACTGACCACCGCTGACGTGAACTACGCCGAAGCGCTGGGCTACCGCATCAAGCACCTGGGCGTGGCGCGCAGCACCGCGGCCGGTATCGAACTGCGCGTGCACCCGACGCTGATCCCGGCCGATCGCCTGATCGCCAACGTCAACGGCGTGATGAACGCGGTGATGGTCAACGGCGATGCTGCCGGTTCGACCCTGTTCTACGGTGCCGGTGCCGGAATGGAGCCGACCGCTTCGTCGGTGATCGCAGACCTGGTGGACGTGGTCCGCGCCATGACGTCCGACCCGGAAAACCGCGTACCGCACCTGGCGTTCCAGCCGGACTCGCTGTCGGCTCACCCGATCCTGCCGATCGAAGCCTGTGAAAGCGCCTACTACCTGCGTATTCAGGCCAAGGACCATCCAGGCGTATTGGCTCAGGTCGCGAGCATCCTTTCGGAGCGCGGCATCAACATCGAGTCCATCATGCAGAAGGAAGCCGAGGAGCACGACGGCCTGGTGCCGATGATCCTGCTGACTCACCGCGTGCTGGAACAGCACATCAACGATGCCATCCAGGCACTGGAAGCTCTTCAGGGCGTGGTTGGGCCGGTAGTCCGGATTCGCGTCGAACATTTGAATTAACACAGCGGCAAGCGGCAAGCTTCAAGCGGCAAGTTGAAAGCAGTTCGGCTTTTACTTGCGGCTTGAAACTTGAAGCTTGAAGCTCAAACCGAAGGTTTGAAAACATGCGCTACATCAGTACCCGCGGCCAGGCACCGGCCCTGAATTTCGAAGACGTCCTGCTGGCAGGCCTTGCCACCGACGGCGGTCTGTACGTCCCGGAAAACCTGCCACGTTTCACCCAGGAAGAAATCGCTTCCTGGGCCGGCCTGCCGTATCACGAGCTGGCCTTCCGGGTCATGCGCCCGTTTGTCACCGGCAGCATTCCCGATGCCGATTTCAAAAAGATTCTTGAAGAAACCTACGGCGTGTTCGCCCACAACGCCGTCGCGCCGCTGCGTCAGTTGAACGGTAATGAATGGGTGCTGGAGCTGTTCCACGGCCCGACGCTGGCGTTCAAGGACTTCGCCCTGCAATTGCTCGGTCGCCTGCTTGACTACGTGCTGGAGAAGCGCGGCGAGCGCGTGGTGATTGTCGGTGCCACTTCCGGTGATACCGGTTCGGCCGCCATCGAAGGTTGCAAGCACTGCGAAAACGTCGACATCTTCATCCTGCACCCGCACAACCGTGTGTCCGAAGTGCAGCGTCGGCAGATGACCACCATTTTCGGTGAGAACATCCATAACATCGCCATCGAAGGCAACTTCGATGACTGCCAGGAAATGGTCAAGGCCAGCTTCGCCGACCAGAGCTTCCTCAAAGGCACGCGTCTGGTGGCAGTGAACTCGATCAACTGGGCGCGGATCATGGCCCAGATCGTTTACTACTTCCATGCAGCCCTGCAACTGGGTGGCCCGGCACGTTCGGTGGCGTTTTCGGTGCCGACCGGCAACTTCGGCGACATTTTCGCCGGTTACCTGGCGCGCAACATGGGCCTGCCGATCAACCAGTTGATCGTCGCTACCAACCGCAACGACATCCTGCACCGCTTCATGAGCGGCAACCAGTACGTCAAGGAAACCCTGCACGCCACGCTGTCGCCGTCCATGGACATCATGGTGTCGTCGAACTTCGAACGCCTGCTGTTCGACCTGCACGGTCGCAATGGCGCGGCAATCGCCGGGCTGATGGATTCGTTCAAGCAGGGCGGCGGTTTCAGTGTCGAGCAAGAGCGCTGGACCGAAGCCCGCAAGTTGTTCGACTCGTTGGCCGTGGATGACGCACAAACCTGCGAAACCATCGCCGAAGTCTATGAGCAGACCGGCGAAGTGCTGGACCCGCACACTGCCATCGGCGTGAAAGCCGCGCGGGAATGCCGCCGTAGCCTGGACATTCCAATGGTGATCCTGGGCACCGCCCACCCGGTCAAATTCCCGGACGCCGTGGAAAAAGCCGGTGTAGGAAAAGCTCTCGAACTGCCTGTACATCTTTCTGATTTGTTTGAACGAGACGAACGTTGCACGGTATTGCCAAATGACCTGAAGGCCGTGCAGGCCTTTGTCAGTCAGCATGGCAACCGCGGAAAGCCGCTGTAACCGGTCAACGCTGTTACATTTTGAAGCCCGTCTCCTGACGGGCTTTTTCATTTCTGCATGCACAATTGTCGAGTTATCGCCGCGAAAGGACAGGCGAGTGGATCACCAAGGACGTGGGAATGCTGTTTACAAGTGTGTTCAAGCCGGTCGCGCGCTGGCTGGTTTTATTCGGCATCCTGGGAATCGCCGAATTGGGAGGGGCGAGCCCTGCATCGAATCAGGAGCGTGGGAAGTCTGTTGCACGATCAATGGTCGCGCTGGATGACCAGGAGTTGCAATGGGTGGCCAGTCATCCACAGGTCGTGGTCACGGCGCTGGAATACCCGTTGTACCTGTTCAAGGATGAACATGGCCAATGGACGGGCTTGAACAGTGACCTGCTCAAGCGCATCAGTGACATGACGGGGTTGCAGTTCGTTTACCAAGAGTCTTTTTCCACCGATCAGATGCTGGCGCATCTGGAAAACGGCGCAGCGGATTTGAGCACGACCCTGGCGATGAATGACGAGCGCAAGGCGTTTCTCGATTTCAGCCATGCGTACGGCGGTGCTGGATGGGTTTTTGTCGGGCGGGCCGGGGCGCCGCCTGTGCAGTCGCTGGAAGAACTGGCGAAGCGGGTACTGGTGCTGCCAACCCGGCATGCACTGGAAGCGAAGATCCGTCGCGATTATCCGTCTATCGAATTGCGTTCGGTTAAAACCTACGCCGAAGCCCGCGCCTGGGTTGAAAGCGGCGAAGCCTACGCCACCATCGAAAACGAAATCGGCGCCCGGCTTTTTCCGTCGGGCCGGCTGCAGATCGGGGCTGTGATGCCAGGTAAATGGGATGCGGATTATCTGGCGGTGCGCAAAGGTCAGCCGCAGTTGCTGAGTATCCTAAACAAGGCGCTTGAGGCGTTTCCTGAACAGGAACTGCGCAGCCTTCGCCTGAAGTGGTTCGGTGGTGCTATCACGCCACAGGCACCTGGTTTCTGGCAGTGGCTTGACGAGTGGGTCTGCTGGGGCGTGTTTTTGATCAGCTTGTTCGGCCTGTTGTCCCTGCTCTGGAATCGACGGTTGGCGGAGTTGGTCAGGCAACGGGTCGAGGCCCAAAGGAACCTGCGCGATCAGCTCGCATTTCAGCATGCGCTGATGGATGCCATGCCTGACCCGATGTTTGTCCGTGATCTGCAAGGGCGTTTGATCATGTGTAACAAAAGTTATGAGGACGCCTTGTCGACGCGATTTGACCGGATGCAGGGGCGGCAGTTGATCGAAGTCGATGTCATGCCCAGACAAACCGCGGAACTGCTGCATGCCGAATTTCAAGCGCAGTTGAGAACGCGAAGGTCACGCTTCTTCGAGCGCCAACTGGTATTCAAGGACGGTGTCAGGGATATCTACCAGTGGACAGTGCCGTTTTACACGGCGGATGGCCAGCTACGAGGATTGTTGGGGGGCTGGGCCGATATCGCCCGGCGCACCCGACAGACGTGAAGATTGCGTTTTTTCTCTGTCATGTTTGCCGTGCATGCTCTCTTGACTGAGTTGCAGGTTCGCTTGCGGTCGGTATCCAGAACTTTCTTCTCGGGCCAGTGGTCATCTGTTGCAAGCATGACCCAGGCACATTGTTTTCGGACTATTGAGTGGTGATCGGGATGGAAAGTATCAGTCTGTTGCTCGGTGAAGCGCTGAGCCCGTATCAGGTCACATTGACCCCGTCAGGCATTCGAGGTGAATGCCGGGTGACCCTGAAAAATGCTATCGGCGCGACCGTGGTCGAGCGCGAGTTCAATCAGGCCCAGTTGAATGACAAACGCCTGCTGACGGATGTGGTCGACGGTTTGCATCGCGACGTGCTGATCGCTGAAGGACGCCTGGAGCCTTGTGTCATCGCGGCATTGCGAAATGCAGCGCAGGACAAGCTGCTGTCCGGCCGCAATTGAACGGATTTTTGTGGGAACCTTCCCGCGCCGAGGTCAGTCAGACCTTGTAACAGCAGGATCAAGCATTGTGCTCCGGTGCTTGTAGCTTGCTGCTACTGGTCTCCAAACAGGCCACGTTTAACCCCGGGTCGTCTCCCCACTTCCCGGGGTTTCTTTTTGCCCGGGATTTGTCATGGCTGCACCAGATTGTCGAAAAACGCCTTGGTGTCTTTCAGGTAATCGCTGCGGCTTTGCGGATCCAGCCAGGCGGCGTAGGCCTGATCAAGGCGTTCGCGGGGCAGGGTGCGCAGTACCTGGTTGATCTCGACAATGGCCTGCCGGCCCTTGGGCGTGTCAGTGCAACCGATGTAACCGGACAGGTATTTGCCTGTGCCCCGGATCGGATAGAACTGCAATTGATCCTCGGTGATGCCTTGCAGTGAGGCCTGGTAGCGAATTTCCGGACGATATCCCAGCAGCAGGCGCAAGCGTCCCAGGCGCTGCATTTGCAGCAGGCTGCCCAAGGCGTCGTTGCCGTAATGAGGGGTCAGCGAGTTGGCTGGCGCTTGCTTGAGCAGCCCGTCGAGGTATTCGCCGTAATTGCGCTCGGCAATAATCCCCAGTTTTTCGCGGCCGCTGGCGAGCAACTCTGCCAGGTCCACTTCGCCATCCTTGATAAAGGGGGCCAGCACGAACTGGTCAACGCGCCGCACGGCCAGGCCATTGCTCATGGCACGGAAGACCGGGATGGAAAAGGCGATCCACTTTTCCCGTTCCTTGCTCCAGTTCAGCGCCGCATCACAGACGAGGGTCGGTTCGTGAAGCATTTGCAGTCCACGCGCGCGATTGACCCTCATCACGCTGTGCTGGTATTGCGGCATGCCGGCAATCAACAATGGAAGCAATTGATCGATAACGCCCTGACCCCTTTTCGGCCCGTCGAAAATCGTCAACGGTGGCAGGTCGCGCTTGAGCCAGATCAGGGTGTCCCTGGATTGCGCCAGGGCTGAGGGGGTCGGTTCAAGGAGCAGGAACAAGGTCGCCAGCACGCACAGCAGCCAGCCGCCGCGCAATGGGCAGTGAATGCCCCATGCCGGCAGGCGCCTCAGCTCAGATGGCTCCGTCTTTGCGCAACTGTGCGATCTGCGTCGCGTCATAGCCAAGTTCCTGGAGTACCTGTGCGTTGTGTTCACCCAGTTGTGGCCCGACCCATTCACATTCACCGGGTGTCTCTGAGAGTTTCGGCACAATGCCCGGCATCTTGAAGTCTTTACCGTCCGGCAGCTTGGCTTGCAGGAACATTTCCCGCGCCAGGTACTGAGGGTCATTGAACATGTCTTCGGCGCTGAAGATCCTGCTGGCTGGCACGTCAGCCTGATTGAGCAGCGCCAGCACGGTGTCCAGCGGTAACGAGTTGACCCAGCGATCGATGACGCCATAAATCTCGTCGCGTCGGGCATCGCGGCCATCGTTGCTGGCAAGCAGGGGGTCGTTGGCCAGGTCTTCCCGGCCAATGATCAGCATGAAGCGTTTGAAAATCGCGTCGCCATTGGCGCCGATCTGCACGTGCTTGCCATTGGCGCTGGTGTGGATCGAGGACGGGGTGATGCCCGGCATGATATTGCCCGTGCGTTCGCGAATGAAGCCGAACACATCGAACTCCGGGACCATGCTTTCCATCATCGCGAAGATGGCTTCATACAGCGCCACGTCCACCACTTGCCCCTGGCCACCGTTGACCTCGCGATGACGCAGGGCCATCAGTGCGCCGATCACGCCCCAGAGCGCGGCAATCGAGTCGCCGATGGAAATGCCGGTACGCACGGGTGGCCGGTCTTCGAAGCCGGTAATGTAGCGCAGGCCCCCCATGGATTCACCGACCGCACCAAAGCCGGGCTGATCTTTCATCGGGCCGGTCTGGCCGAAACCCGACAGCCGCACCATGACCAGTTTCGGGTTCAGGGCGTGCAGGACATCCCAGCCCAGGCCGAGTTTTTCCAGGACGCCGGGGCGAAAGTTTTCGATCAGAATGTCTGCTTCACCCAGCAGCTGTTTCAGGATCGCCAGACCGTCGGGGTGCTTGAGATTGAGGGTCAGGGACTTTTTGTTGCGGGCCTGGACGAACCACCACAACGAAGTGCCTTCATACAATTTGCGCCATTTGCGCAATGGATCACCGCCGTCCGGGGATTCGATCTTGATCACATCGGCACCGAATTCGGCGCAAATGCGCGAAGCAAACGGGCCGGCAATCAAGGTGCCCAATTCGATGACTTTCAGACCGGAAAGCGGTTTGGCGGTGAACGGCATACGGAATCCTGTAGGGCAAGGGATGAGCGAATACAGCGTTTTAACATAGCCGACTGTCAGACGCTTCAGGTCGATCACCTTCAATTCGTGGAATACCTTGCGCATCGGTTAGACTTGCCGCCTTTCCTCGTATCAAGAAGCCCGTTCATGGCCCAGCCGTCCACGACCTACAAGTTTGAACTGAACCTCACCGACCTCGACCGCAGCGTCTATGAGAACGTGAAGCAGACCATTGCCCGTCACCCTTCGGAAACCGAAGAGCGCATGACCGTACGCCTGTTGGCCTACGCCCTTTGGTACAACGAGCAGCTGTCGTTCGGCCGCGGTCTGTCGGAAGTGGATGAACCTGCCTTGTGGGAAAAAAGCCTGGATGACCGCGTCCTGCACTGGATCGAAGTCGGCCAGCCGGATGCCGAGCGCCTGACCTGGTGCTCGCGCCGCACTGAGCGTACCAGCCTGTTGGCCTACGGCAGCCTGCGCGTGTGGGAAGGCAAAGTGGTGCCGGCGGTGAAAAACCTGAAAAACGTCAACATCGCTGCCGTGCCTCAGGAAGTCCTGGAAATCCTGGCCAAAGACATGCCGCGCGTTATCAAGTGGGATGTGATGATCAGCGAAGGGACGATCTTCGTCACCGACGACCGTGGTCAGCACGAAGTCCAGTTGCAGTGGCTGGCCGGTGAGCGCGGCTGATTTTTCGCCGCTTTAGCGCGTCACCCGGTTTTATCCTACGTATTGAAGAGAAGCATCTTTCGCCCCATGCGCATCGAACCTCGCCTGCTGCCCGACACCCTGCCATTCCTCGGTGATATTCCGCCACTGCTGACCCGCCTTTACGCGGCGCGGGGCGTGCAATCCGAGGCGGAACTGGACAAGAGCCTGGCGCGGTTGATTCCGTACCAGCAGCTCAAGGGCATCGATGCCGCCGTGGATCTGTTGGTGACGGCGCTCGAACAACGCCAGCGCATTCTGATCGTCGGCGACTTCGATGCCGACGGCGCGACGGCCAGCACCGTCGGCACGCTGGGCCTGCGTTTGCTGGGTGCGGCGCATGTCGATTATCTGGTGCCGAACCGTTTCGACTACGGCTACGGCCTGACACCGGAGATCGTCGCGGTCGCGCTTGAGCGTCAGCCTCATTTGCTGATCACTGTCGATAACGGCATCTCGAGCGTCGAAGGCGTGGCAGCGGCGCAAAAGGCCGGGCTCAAGGTGCTGGTCACCGACCACCACTTGCCCGGTGACGAGCTGCCCTTGGCCGATGCCATCGTCAATCCGAACCAGCCCGGTTGCGAGTTCCCGAGCAAGGCGCTGGCCGGTGTCGGGGTGATTTTCTACGTGCTGATGGCCCTGCGTGCGCGGTTGCGCGAGCTGGGCTGGTACACCAGCAAGCCGCAGCCGAATATCGGCGAATTGCTCGATCTGGTGGCCTTGGGCAGCGTGGCCGACGTGGTGCCGCTGGATGCCAACAACCGGATTCTGGTGCATCAGGGGCTGGAGCGGATTCGCGCCGGACGTGCCCGGCCGGGGATCAAGGCGATCCTCGAAGTGGCCAAGCGCGATCATGCGCGCATCACCTCCACCGATCTGGGTTTCATTGTCGGCCCGCGCCTGAACGCCGCAGGGCGCCTGGATGACATGAGCCTGGGCATCGAATGCCTGCTGACCGAAGACGCCGGTCTGGCCCGTGAGATGGCTGCTCAATTGGACGGCATGAACCAGGATCGCAAATCCATCGAGCAGGGCATGCAGCGCGAAGCGCTGGCGCAACTCAAGGATCTGCCGGTGGAGTCGATGCCGTTCGGCTTGTGCCTGTTCGATCCCGAGTGGCACCAGGGTGTCATCGGTATCCTCGCGTCACGAATGAAAGAGCGCTATTTCCGCCCGACCATCGCCTTTGCCGATGCCGGAGATGGACAGCTCAAGGGCTCGGGGCGTTCGGTCCAGGGCTTTCATATCCGCGACGCGTTGAGCGTGGTGGCGGCGCAGCATCCGAATCTGATCACCAAGTACGGTGGCCATGCAATGGCTGCTGGCCTGACGCTGCCGGAGGCGAATTTCCCCCTGTTCGCCGAAGCCTTTGACGTTGAAGTACGCCGGCAACTGCGCGAAGAAGACCTGACTGGCCGCCTGCTGTCGGACGGCACCCTGGCGGTGGAAGAGTTTCACCTGGAACTGGCCCGCGCCCTGCGGCATGCCGGCCCTTGGGGGCAACACTTCCCGGAGCCGTTGTTTCATGGGGTGTTCCAGTTGGTCGAGCAGCGGGTGGTGGGGGAGCGGCACCTTAAAGTCGTGCTGAAAAGTGAATGTGGTTCGGTGAAACTCGACGGCATCGCCTTCGGGATCGACCGCGACATCTGGCCGAATCCGACCATCAAGTGGGTGGAACTGGCCTACAAGCTCGACCTCAACGAGTTTCGGGGCAACGAGACGGTTCAACTGATGATTGCCCATATCGAACCGCGTTGAATCGACCCCTGTTGTAGGAGCGAGCTCGCTCGCGATGGACGTGAACGATGGCGCTGGGGACCTGATACCCCGCGGTGTCCTGTCGCTCATCGCGAGCGAGCTCGCTCCTACAAGGGGGCGACATCCCCCGATGTCGACTAGGCTCTAAGCACTGCTTGATTATCCTTGTGACGTCTTGTCGAATTTTTTGCCCGCGGGGGCGGGTGTTGTACCTTTTTCCTGTCACTCGTCGACTATTCAAACAGAACCTGGAGCCTGCCCACTGATACGAGAGGTGCCCCATGAGTCTGCTGCTTGAACCCTTTACCCTTCGCCAATTGACCCTGCCCAACCGCATCGCTGTTTCGCCGATGTGCCAGTACTCCAGTGCCGATGGCCTGGCCAATGACTGGCACCTGGTCCACCTCGGCAGTCGCGCTATCGGCGGGGCCGGGCTGGTGTTTACCGAAGCCACGGCGGTCACTGCCGACGGGCGTATCACGGCTCAGGACCTCGGTCTGTGGAATGACGAGCAGATCGAGCCCCTGCAGCGCATCACCCGCTTCATCAACGCCCAAGGGGCCGTTGCCGGCATTCAGTTGGCCCATGCCGGGCGCAAGGCCAGCACCTATCGGCCGTGGCTCGGAAAGCATGGCAGCGTCAAACCCGCCGAGGGCGGCTGGGTGCCGGTCGGCCCTTCACCGATTGCGTTCGACCCGCAGCACACCCAACCCAGACAACTCGATGACGGCGAGATCGCCAAGGTGATCCAGGCCTTTGTCGATGCGGCAAAGCGCTCGCTGACGGCCGGTTTCAAGGTGGTCGAAGTGCATGCCGCCCATGGTTACCTGCTGCATCAGTTCCTGTCGCCGTTGAGCAATCAGCGTCGCGATCAATATGGCGGTTCGTTCGAAAATCGCATTCGGCTGGTGCTGCAGGTCACCGAAGCGGTGCGTGCAGTGTGGCCTGAAGAATTGCCGGTGTTTGTCCGGGTCTCCGCCACCGATTGGGTGGAGGACGGCTGGAACCCCGATGAAACCGTGGAGCTCGCGCGTCGCCTCAAAGCCCTGGGGGTGGATCTGATCGACGTTTCATCGGGCGGGACGGCGGTGAATGCCGAGATTCCCACAGGGCCGGGATACCAGACCCGCTTCGCCGAGCGTGTGCGCAAGGAGTCGGGCATGGCCACCGGCACCGTTGGCATGATCACCGAACCAGCGCAGGCCGAGCACATCCTGCGCACCTGTCAGGCGGACATCATCTTCCTGGCCCGCGAGTTGTTGCGCGATCCGTACTGGGCACTGCATGCAGACGATGATCTGGGCGGGCACAAGGCCGTGTGGCCGGCGCAGTATCAGCGGGCGACTCACCGTGAGCAGCCGATTCATGAATCGGATTTGCGTGACTGAAATCCATCGATACGAAAAAGCCCCTGGATCGTGAGACCCAGGGGCTTTTATTCATGCCGGCGACCGATCAGGCCGCTTCGATCTTGCTGCGGTTCTGTTCGACCTGGTTCAGGTAATCCTTGAGCTTTTCCTGTTCGGCCACCGTCGTGAACAAGCCGAGCTTGCTGCGGCGCCAGAGGATGTCGTGGGCACTGGTGGCCCATTCTTCGCTGCACAGATAATCGACTTCACGGGTGTAGAGACCACCGCCGATGTGCTCGCCCATATCGCTGAGGTCCTGTACGCCTTCGAGCATGCGCCAGGTACGGCTGCCATAGGAAGTGGCCCAGCGGCGAGCGGTCTCGCTCGGCACCCAGTCGAACTTGTCGCGGATACGCGAGCTCAAGGCTTGCGGGGTGGTCATGTCTTCACCACCCGGCAGCGTAGCGCTGGCGGTCCAGCTTGGCTGGATGTGCTTGAAGTACGGTGCCAGTTGCGCCAGCGCCGACTCGGCCAGTTTGCGATAGGTAGTGAGCTTGCCGCCGAACACCGACAGCAACGGCGCTTCTTCGCCAGTGCCAGACAGCGCCAGGGTGTAATCGCGGGTCACGGCCGACGGGTTGTCGGATTCGTCGTTGCACAGTGGGCGCACCCCGGAATAACTGTGCAGGATGTCGTCGCGGCTGATTTGCTTTTTGAAATGGGCATTGACCACGTTCAACAGGTAATCGGTTTCGCCGTCGGTGATCGCTACGGCTGCCGGATCGCCGGTGTACTCACGGTCGGTGGTGCCGATCAGGGTGAACTGATTCAGGTACGGAATGGTGAACACGATGCGCTGATCTTCGTTTTGCAGGATGTGCGCGTGTTCGCCTTCGTACAGTTTCGGCACGATCAGGTGGCTGCCCTGGATCAGGCGGATGCCGTAAGGCGATTCCATCTTCAGGTCATCCCGAATGAACTTGGCGACCCATGGCCCGGCCGCATTGACCAAGGCCTTGGCGCGGATCGAAAACAGGCTGCCATCGGCGCGCTCCAGGTGCAGGTGCCACAGGCCCTTGGTACGGCGCGCGCTGACGCAGCGGGTTTGGGTGTGAACGTGGGCGCCTTTTTCCCGGGCGGCCATGGCGTTCAATACCACCAGGCGCGCGTCGTCGACCCAGCAATCGGAATATTCGAAGCCTTTGGTGATCTCGCTTTTCAGCGCGCTGTCGGGGCCGAACTTCAGGCTTTTCGAACCTTCGAGCTGCTCACGCTTGCCCAGGTTGTCATAGAGGAACAGGCCGGCGCGGATCATCCACGCCGGGCGCAAGTGCGGGCGGTGTGGGAGCACGAAACGCATTTGCTTGACGATGTGCGGGGCCTTGGCCAACAGCACTTCGCGCTCAGCCAGGGCTTCACGCACCAGGCGGAATTCGTAATGTTCGAGGTAGCGCAGGCCACCGTGGATCAGCTTGCTGCTGGCCGACGAGGTATGGCTGGCCAGGTCATCCTTTTCGCAAAGGAAGACCGAGAGACCGCGGCCGGCGGCATCCGCTGCGATCCCCACGCCATTGATCCCGCCACCGATGACGGCGATATCGTAAACCTCGGCGAGAGGGGGCGTAGGCAAGGTGGAAGTGGGCATCGGCTCAGCCTCGGAATTCTTTGATGTTTTGTATTTGAATTCGAACATTAATGTTCATTTGCGAAAATACTAGCCCATAAAGACGCGCACAGCCAGTCAGCTTCGATTGAAAATACTCATCGAAGGGCCGTTAAAGGAAAATATTCGAACATTGAGTGTGGAGGAAGAGAGTGTTGCGGGGTATTTATTGTAGGGGCCGGCTTGCTGGCGATGGCGCCCTTGAGTGCGCCATCGCCAGCAAGCTGGCTCCTACAGGTTGTTCAACCGCCTTCGGCGTTATACAACCTCCAGCCGAACCTTGTGCTGGTTCAACAGCTGCGCCAGCGCCGGGGAGGGCTGTTGATCGGTGACCAGACAATCAACCAGGCTGATCGGCCCCAGGCGAATCATGGCGTTGCGCCCGAACTTGCTGGAGTCGGCCGCGAGGATCACTTGCCGGGCATTGGCGATGATCGCCTGGGATACCCGCACTTCCTGATAATCGAAGTCCAGCAGGCTACCGTCTTCATCGATGCCGCTGATGCCGACCAGGGCGAAATCGACCTTGAACTGGTTGATGAAGTCGACACTGGCCTGACCGACTACTCCACCGTCACGCCGTACGTTGCCACCGGTCAGCAGCACGTCGAAATCGTCCTTGGCGCTGAGCATCGACGCCACATGCAGGTTGTTGGTGATGATCTTCAGGTGACTGTGGTTGAGCAGTGCCCGGGCGATGGATTCGGTGGTCGTGCCGATGTTGATGAACAACGAGGCATGGTCGGGAATCTGCGCGGCGATGGCTTCGCCGATACGCTGTTTTTCATCGCGCATCTGGTCGGCACGCATGGCGTAGGCAGTGTTTTCGACACTTGAGTCGTAAGCCGCGCCGCCGTGATAGCGACGCAACAAATTGGCTTCCGCGAGCTGATTGATATCGCGGCGGATGGTCTGCGGGGTAACGACGAACAGCGTGGCCATTTCCTCGATGCTGACATAGCCGCGTTCGCGAACCAGTTCGAGGATTTGTTGCTGACGGGGAGGCAGATTCATGGGGCGTCCTTTGGGCTGCCGTGCAAAATTTGCCCATGATGACGCAGGAATCTGCTCCCGACCAGTTTCCAAACAACGTGAAAACTACTTTCGTGCTGGGCGCCTTCGGCGTTACGCAAGAAATCCTGCGTTAAAAACAGGCTCGGACTGCTCATTTACAACCTCGTAAAGTCGGGTGCGACCCCAGCCGGTCCTCGCCTGTTTTTGCCTTGTCTTTTCTTCGCTCGCTACGTTTTCACGCTGTTTGGACATACAGATACGAGCTCGTATTCCGGTTTATTCAGCCTCGTCTTCAGCTGCCCAGTCGCGGGTGCGGCTGACGGCTTTTTTCCAGCCGGCGTAGAGCTTTTCCTTCGCCGTTTCGTCCAGTGTCGGTTCGAAGCGGCGTTCGATCACTGCCTTGCCGCGCAGCTCTTCCAGGCTGCCCCAGAAGCCACAGGCCAGGCCTGCCAGGTAAGCGGCACCGAGTGCCGTGGTTTCACGCATTTGCGGGCGCTCGACCTGAGTGCCGAGGATGTCGGCCTGGAACTGCATGAGGAAGTTGTTGGCCACTGCACCGCCATCCACGCGCAGGGCTTTGAGACGTTCGCCGGAGTCCTGCTGCATGGCGTCGAGCACGTCGCGGGTCTGGTAGGCAATCGATTCCAGGGCTGCGCGAATGATGTGGTCCACACGTACGCCGCGGGTCAAGCCGAACAATGCGCCGCGGGCGTACGGGTCCCAGTACGGTGCGCCAAGTCCGGTGAAAGCCGGCACCAGATACACGCCGTTGCTGTCCTTGACCTTGTTGGCAAAGTATTCGGTGTCGTGGGCGTCGTTGATGATCTTCAGCTCGTCACGCAGCCATTGCACGGTGGAGCCACCGTTGAATACCGCGCCTTCCAGCGCGTAGGCCACTTCGCCACGCGGGCCGCACGCGATGGTGGTCAGCATGCCGTGTCGGGATTTCACGGCTTTGTCGCCGGTGTTCATCAGCAGGAAGCAGCCAGTGCCATAGGTGTTTTTCGCCTGGCCTGGCTCGACGCACATCTGGCCGAACAGGGCCGCTTGCTGGTCGCCGGCAATGCCACCGATGGCGATGCCGCTTTTGGTGTGGCCGTAGATTTCGGACGACGATTTGACCTGCGGGAGCATCTCACGCGGGATATCGAGGACTTCCAGCA
Organism: Pseudomonas sp. Pseusp3; assembly: GCF_047304225.1. NCBI lineage: Bacteria > Pseudomonadati > Pseudomonadota > Gammaproteobacteria > Pseudomonadales > Pseudomonadaceae > Pseudomonas > Pseudomonas sp. Pseusp3. Next base: position 27,487 of record NZ_JBGLYV010000044.1, read on the forward strand.
TCTTCGCGTCCCACTCCAGGGTGTGGATGTTGAAGAGCATGGTGCGCGAGGCGTTGGTGTAGTCGGTGACATGCACCTTGCCGCCGGTAAACTTCCAGATCAGCCAACTGTCGACGGTGCCGAACAACAGCTCACCGTTGCGCGCGCGCTCACGGCTGCCTTCGACGTTGTCGAGAATCCACTTGAGCTTGGTGCCGGAGAAATACGGGTCCGTGACCAGGCCGGTGGTTTCACTGATGTATTGCTCGTGACCGTCGCGTTTGAGCTGCTGGCAGATCTCGGTGCTGCGTCGGCACTGCCAGACGATTGCGTTGTAGATCGGGCGGCCGGTGTTCTTGTCCCACACCACGGTGGTTTCGCGCTGGTTGGTGATGCCGATGGCTGCGACCTGATCGTGGTGCAGGCCGGCTTGTGCCAGGGCCTCGACCATCACGGCGCTTTGAGTGGCGAAGATCTCCATCGGGTCATGCTCGACCCAACCGGCTTGCGGGTAATGCTGTGCGAACTCCCGTTGGGCGGTGCAGACCACGTTCGCGTCGCGGTCGAAAATGATCGCGCGGGAGCTGGTCGTACCCTGATCGAGGGCAATGATGTAGTTCTTATTCTGTGTGTCGGTCATGTCGATTGCCTTGGGCGAAAAAAGGGAGTGAGGTCTGGCGCGTGATCAAAGGGCAGGGGCACGCGCCAACGGTATCAAGACGTTCTCGGTTTGCCGTCGATGGCAGGTACTGCTTCCTTTGTAGCAGGTGTGGCGTTTGGCAGATGACGGGCGATCAACCCGCGATAGGCCGCAGCGCCGAGGCAGGCACCGACAATCGGTGCGAAAACCGGAATCAGGAAATACGGAATGTCGCGTCCGCCAGTGAAGGAAATTTCACCCCAGCCGGCGAAGAAAGTCATCAGTTTAGGGCCGAAGTCTCGTGCGGGGTTCATGGCAAAACCGGTCAGCGGTCCCATCGAGCTGCCGATCACCGCAATCAGCAGGCCGATCAGCAGCGGTGCCAACGGGCCTTTGGGCAGGCCATTGTTGTCGTCGGTCAGGGACATGATCACGCCCATCAGGATGGCCGTAATGATCACCTCGACCAGAAATGCCTGGGCGGTGGTCAGCATAGGGTTCGGGAAAGTGGAGAACACGGAGGCCAGTTCAAGGCTGGCTTGAGTGCCGCGAACCATGTGCTGCGTTTGTTCGAATTCGAAGAACAGATTGCTGTAGAGCGTGTAAACCAACAGTGCTCCACAGAAGGCCCCCGCCACTTGGGCGAGTACGTAGAAAGGTAATTTGCGCTTTTCGAAGTCCGCGAAAATGCTCAGGGCAATGCTCACGGCAGGGTTCAGGTGAGCCCCGGAAACCCCGGCGGTGAGGTAGATCGCCATGCTGACGCCGACGCCCCAGATAATGCTGATTTCCCACAAGCCAAAACTGGCACCCGCGACTTTGAGCGCGGCAACACAACCTGTACCAAAGAAGATCAGCAGCGCTGTACCCAGAAACTCGGCCATGCATTGGCTCGAGAGCGACGGTTGTTGTAAAGCAGTTGTCATTGAAACCTCAATTTTTTTTGTTGTCTGGCGCTATTTTCCATCATGGTCGGAGCGCGGTTTTCGCCGAGGCAGGATCCCCATCCTGGTCGCGGTTTACTGCCGGGTACTGCGGTAGGACATTTCGTACAGTTTCAGAAACGAAAAAATATAGACAAGAAACGCTACTGTCAAAGGTCGAAAGTGAACCATCGGTCATAAATAAACTATTCGTCGCATGAATGAACAAGTCGTTGGGTAATGGGATGGCCAGGCGATGGCGTTATGGATGCGCTGCCGTAGAGCCTTTTAACGATCAATGTCCTAGAATCCGGCGCAGTATTTTTCTTCTGCCGCCATGTCTGGAGCTGCCATGACCCCCGCATTGGATTTGTTGAAAAAGGTTCGGGCCGAACATCGCGTACACAGTTACGAACATGACCCGAAGGCTGCCTCCTACGGGCTGGAAGCAGCGGAAAAACTCGGGCTCGATCCGGCGCAGGTATTCAAGACCTTGCTGGCGGCCAGCGAAAAGGGCGAGTTGCTGGTGGCCGTGGTGCCGGTTGTCGGCAGTCTGGACTTGAAAGGGCTGGCCCACGCCGCCGGCGTGAAAAAGGTCGAAATGGCTGATCCGGCGGCAGCGCAGCGCTCCACTGGCTATCTGTTGGGCGGGATCAGCCCGCTGGGGCAGAAAAAGCGTTTGCGTACGTTCATTGATAATTCAGCCCAGCCCTTTGCCAGCATTTTTGTCAGTGCGGGTCGACGTGGACTGGAAGTCGAATTGGCACCGGCCGTGCTGGCCGAACACACCCAGGCGAAGTTTGCCGATATCGGCCGTGCGTGAGCGTTGACGTGCGCGCACCGCTGTATGGTGAAAATCGGCCGGCTCTGTCACTGGTGCCGGGTCGGTCGGCGCTGCATGCTCAGCGGTCTGACAAAGGGAGAAGGTTATGCAGCTAGAGTTCCATCAGGTCGACGCGTTCAGCCATCAGCCATTCAGCGGCAACCCGGCGATGGTCTATCGGCTCGATACCTGGCTTGCCGATGAATTGATGCAAAAGATTGCCGCCGAACACAACCTCGCCGAAACGGCGTTTGTCGTGCGCGAAGGGCAAGGCTGGCATATCCGCTGGTTTACACCGACCACCGAGGTGCCATTGTGCGGTCATGCGACGCTGGCTAGCGCCCATGTATTGTTTGAGATCTACAAGGAACCCGTCGAACGGCTGGACTTTATCTGCAAATCCGGCCCGTTGAGCGTAACGCGTGAAGGTGGGCGCCTGTGGCTGGATTTCCCGTCGATCATCCCCTCGGGAATCGGTGTGACCCTGGATGTCGAGCGTGCGCTCGGCGTTGAAGCTGTCGAAGTGCTGGGCTCGAATGAGTTGTTTGTGGTGCTTGAGTCCGAGCAAGCGGTACTCGACTGCACGCCGGACATGGTGGCCCTGGCGAAATTGCCATGGCTGGGTGCCATCGTGACGGCACGAGGCAACCAACATGATTTCGTGTCCCGTTATTTCGCACCGGCGATCGGCATCAACGAAGATCCGGTAACCGGATCGACCCATTGCAGCCTGATTCCGTACTGGTCGAAGCGTTTGGGCAAGTCGAGCCTGACGGCCTGTCAGCGTTCGACGCGAGGAGGGGAGTTGTTCTGCCGGCTGGAAGGTGACCGGGTGAAGATCGGCGGGAATGCGACCCTGGTTGCCAGCGGTACGCTGATGCTGGGATAACGCAAACCCGTTGTGGGAGCGGGCTTGCTCGCGAAGGCGGATAGTCAGTTAACATCATCATTGACTGACACTCCGCCTTCGCGAGCAAGCCCGCTCCCACATTTAATCCATGTTTGTCAGTTGGCCGTGCTGTAGCGCCGGACACCTGATTCAACAGCAGGAATCTGAGCCGCCGTGCTGCCTGACGCCTGGAACAGCACCAGGTGTTCAGCCGCGACACGAATACCTACATCCGCCCCGACCTGACGATCGACATGGCTCGGGAAGATCGACTCCAGCTGTGCGCCTGTCGGCAGCTGCAAGCGATACAGGGTCGATGCACCCAGAAAGGTCTTGCCGGCGATTCGTGCCTTCAGTGGGCTGTCCGGTGCATGGACGATATCGTCCGGGCGCAGCAGCACGTCCACAGCGCCGCCTACCGGCCAGCTATAGGCCCGGTTGCCGCGCAGCTCACCCAGCTCGGTTTGCACCGATTCTGGGCTGCTCAACTGACCGCGAATGAAATAGCCCTGGCCGATGAAGCTGGCCACAAAGGGCGTCAGTGGTTCGTGGTAGAGGTTGTAGGGCGTATCCCACTGTTCCAGTCGACCTTCCTTGAACACGCCAACGTGGTCGCTGACCGCGAAGGCTTCTTCCTGGTCGTGTGTCACCAGAATTGCACTGGTGCCACGGGCCTTGAGGATGTCGCGTACTTCGTGGCTGAGCTTGCGGCGCAATTCGCCATCGAGGTTGGAGAACGGCTCGTCGAGCAACAGCAGTTGCGGTTCCGGCGCCAGTGCGCGGGCCAGGGCGACACGTTGCTGCTGCCCGCCGGAAAGCTCGTGGGGGAAGCGCTTGCCGAGGTTCTTCAGGTTGACCAGTTCCAGCAGCTCTTCGGTAACACGATCCTTTTGCGGATGCTTGCGAATGCCGAAGGCGATGTTGTCGGCCACGCTCAAGTGCGGAAACAGCGCGTAGTCCTGGAACACCATGCCGATGCGACGTTTCTCCGGGGCGAGGGTGAAACCGGCGCTGGAGATGGTCTCGCCAGCCAGCTGGATTTCGCCTTCGTGTACCGGTTCGAAACCGGCAATCGCCCGCAGTGTGGTGGTTTTGCCACAGCCGGAAGAGCCCAGCAGGCAACCGATGTCGCCGGCGTTCAAATGCAGGTTGAGGTTCTGCACCACTCGCTGGTCCTGGTAGCCGCAGGCGAGGTTGCGCAGGTTAAGCAGTAATGGCTGGCTCATGCGTGGTGGTACGAAGGCGGAACGAGGAATTCGAGCAAGGCTTTTTGCGCGTGCAGACGGTTTTCGGCTTGATCCCAGGCCACCGAGCGCGGGTCGTCGAGCAGGTCGACGCTGATTTCCTCGCCACGGTGCGCCGGCAGGCAATGCATGAACAGCACGTCGGCAGCGGCCAGGTCGAGCAGGGCGCGGTTGACCTGGAACGGTGCGAACAGCTTCAGGCGCTTGGCGGTTTCCTCTTCCTGGCCCATGGAGGTCCAGACGTCGGTGCTCACCAGGTGTGCACCACGCACGGCATCTTTCGGGTCGCGAACGATGGTGACCCGGTCGCCGGCCTTGGCCACGAATTCAGGGTTGGGTTCGTAGCCTTCCGGACAGGCAACGCGCAACTGGAAGTCGAACTGGATCGCCGCTTCTATATAACTGTTGCACATGTTGTTGCCGTCGCCGATCCAGGCCACGGTCTTGCCCTGGATAGAGCCGCGGTGTTCGAGGTAAGTCTGCATGTCCGCCAGCAACTGGCACGGATGCAGGTCATCGGACAGGCCGTTGATCACCGGTACGCGGGAGTTGGCGGCGAATTCGGTCAGGTTGCTGTGGGCAAAGGTACGGATCATCACCGCGTCGAGCATGCTCGACATGACGATGGCGCAGTCGCCGATCGGCTCGCCACGACCCAGCTGGGTGTCACGTGGCGACAGGAAGATCGCCTGGCCGCCGAGCTGGATCATGCCGGCCTCGAAGGAGATCCGGGTACGGGTCGAGGATTTCTCGAAAATCATCCCCAGGACGCGGTTTTTCAGAGGCTCGAACAGTACGCCGCGGTTACGCAGGTCCTTGAGCTCAACGCCTCGACGGATCACGCTGACCAGCTCTTCGGGCGTGCAATCCATCAGGGAGAGAAAGTGCCTTGCGCTCATCATTGACTACCTTTTTGCTACAAACCGCAGATGCTCAAAGCCTTGTTTGACGGAACAACGGGCGAGACCTGCGGCGTAAGCCGCACGGGGCGACGAAATAGGGGAAGGCGCGATCTTATAATTAAATGTCGCGTCTTACCAATAGGGCTACAGTTTTTAGGGAGTTTCAGAGGTGCTACGGGTTCACCGAGGCAGCGCTTTTGAAGCCTGTTTCCTGATAGCAGCGGCTCATTTGTACACCGGCCTCTCGGGGCTTGGCAATCAGGCGGGGCGGCAATGGTGTGCTGGCAGTCGGTTTCTGACCTGTCATTCCTGGTCTTGGGTGGCGTGTCGCCAGCCTGAAATATTTGCTAATGCAAAGTGCCGGGTTATAAACAAATCTCGAGCGACGCAGGAAGCTTCCCGATGGAATCGAAAAAACAGCTGTTAATGGAACGACCGGGCCTCACCGCTTCGATGACGACCAAACTGAACCGGGATGGTCATCGGCTGGCCTGATAACCTTCGATTCACAAGACGAACATCGCTGGCGTGGTGGCGGGTCTGGCACCATAGTTTTGTTTCCGCGGCCATCGTTGCCCGCCCATGACAAAACAGAGACTGGCCATGACCAAGACTCTCCATCACCGTGCGTGCCATTTGTGCGAAGCCATCTGTGGCCTGACCATCGAAACCACTGAGGTCGAACGCGGTAACGTCCAGATCACCTCGATCAAGGGCGACCCCCAGGACACGTTCAGCCGTGGGCACATCTGCCCCAAGGCCGTGGCGCTGCAAGACATCCAGAATGATCCAGATCGCCTGCACCAGCCCATGCAGCGGGTGGGCAATGAGTGGCAGCCCATCGAGTGGGACGCGGCATTCAATCTGATCGCCGAACGCCTCGCCGCCATTCAGGAGCGTCACGGGCAAAACGCCGTGGCGGTCTATCAGGGCAACCCGAGCGTGCACAATTACGGGTTGATGACCCACAGCAATTACTTCCTCGGCCTGTTGAAAACCCGCAACCGGTTTTCCGCGACGTCGGTCGATCAGTTACCCCATCACCTGACCAGTCATTTGATGTACGGCCATGGTTTGTTGCTGCCAATCCCGGACATCGATCACACCGATTTCATGCTGATCCTGGGCGGCAATCCGCTGGCTTCGAACGGCAGCATCATGACCGTGCCAGATGTGGAAAAACGTTTGAAGGCGATACAGGCCCGGGGCGGCAAAGTGGTGGTGGTCGACCCGCGCCGCAGTGAAACGGCGGCCATTGCCGATCAGCACCTGTTCGTGCGTCCGGGAGGTGATGCCGCACTGTTGTTCGGGCTGCTCAACACCTTGTTCGCTGAAGGTCTGCCCCGTGACAGCCATCTGCCGGTAGACGGTCTGGAGCAGGTGCGAGAGACCGTCGCGCCGTTCACTGCCGAGGCCATGAGTCCGTTGTGCGCCGTGCCCGCCGAACAGATCCGCCAATTGGCGCGGGACTTCGCCGCGGCACCGAGTGCAGTCTGCTATGGCCGCATGGGCGTCTCGACCCAGGCTTTCGGTACGCTGTGCCACTGGCTGGTGCAGTTGATCAATCTGGTCACCGGCAACCTCGATCGCGTGGGGGGGGCCTTGTGCACCGAGCCGGCGGTGGACCTGGTGGCGACGACTTCGGGCGGGCATTTCAATCTGTGGCAAAGTCGGGTTTCCGGGCGCCCGGAGTACGCCGGAGAGTTACCGGTGTCGGCGCTGGCCGAAGAGATGCTCACCGAAGGGGAAGGGCAAGTCCGGGCGTTGATTACCGTGGCAGGCAATCCGGTGCTGTCCACGCCCAATGGCCGAAAGCTCGAGCAGGCGCTGGACGGGCTGGAGTTCATGGTCAGTATCGATTTGTACATCAATGAAACCACGCGTTACGCCGACTTGATCCTGCCGTCCACATCGGCGCTGGAAAACGACCATTACGACACCACATTCAATCTGTTCGCGGTGCGCAACGTCAGCCGTTTCAACCGCGCCATCCTGGCCAAACCCGAAGGTGCATTGCACGACTGGGAGATCTTCGTCGGGCTGGCCAAGGCATTTGCCGCCAGGACCGGCAAGGAGTTGAAACCCACCATCGCTCCGGCGCAAATGATCGATCGCGGCCTGCGCATGGGGCTGTACGGCGACACTTCCGAGTACAAGCTGTCGCTGGCGACTTTGTTCGATCATCCCCATGGTGTTGATCTGGGAGCGCTCAAGCCTAACCTCGCACAGCGCCTGAAGACTGCCAATCAACGCATCCAGGCCGCGCCTGCAGTGATTTTTGCCGACCTGGCGCGCTTCGCCGCCTTGCAGGCGCCGGCCGCCGACGAGTTGTTGATGGTTGGCCGCCGGCATGTGCGCAGTAACAACTCATGGATGCATAATTATCATCGGTTGGTGAAGGGCAAGCCTCGTCACCAGTTGCTGATGCATCCGGACGACCTGGCCAGTCGCGGGCTCAGTGACGGGCAACGTGTGCGGGTCAGTTCGCGGGTGGGTGTGATTGAAGTCGAAGTGCTTGGCAGTCTGGACATGATGAAAGGCGTGGTCAGCCTGCCTCACGGCTGGGGGCATGCGCGGCCGGGCGTGCAAATGTCGATTGCCAGCAGTCAGCCGGGCTCCAGCGCCAACGACCTGACCGACGAATGCCAGATTGACGAACTCTCGGGAAATGCCGCGCTCAATGGCGTGCCGGTGACCGTGGGCGCCGCATGAATCATACTGACGGAGAGACCGAGCAGGGCGCTCGGCTTTCCGTTACAATGCGCCACCGTGCCGACCCATGAGTCGGAAAGTTCAGCCGAGGTGCTCCATGGATATCATCGAAACGATTAAAGAGCAGATTGCCAACAACACCATTCTGCTTTACATGAAAGGCTCGCCGAATGCCCCGCAGTGCGGCTTCTCCGCGAAAGCTGCACAGGCCGTGATGGCGTGTGGTGAAAAGTTTGCGTACGTGGACATCCTGCAGAACCCGGAAATCCGCGCCAACCTGCCAAAATATGCCAACTGGCCAACCTTCCCACAGCTGTGGGTTGCCGGCGAGCTGGTCGGCGGTAGCGACATCATGACCGAGATGTCGGCTGATGGTTCGTTGCAGGCGCTGATCAAAGACGCTGCTGCAAAAGCCGCTGCCAAGACTGAAGCCTGACCGACACCTCCTGTAGTAGCGAGCTTGCTCGCGATGGACTCAAGAGCACCGCGGGGAACCAGACTCCCCGCGTTATCGTTGACCACCATCGCGAGCAAGCTCGCTCCTACAGAAGCAGATATAAAAAAGCCCCGCCTCTTCAAAAGAGAGCGGGGCTTTTTATTGCGTAGAACTTACTCGTCTTCGCCCATCTGCGATTGCAGGTAGTTCTCGATCCCGATCTTCTCGATCAGGCCCAACTGGGTTTCCAGCCAGTCGATATGTTCTTCTTCGGACTCGAGGATATCTTCAAGCAGCTCACGGCTACCGAAGTCGCCAACTGTTTCGCAATGAGCGATAGCCACTTTGAGGTCCGCGTGACCGGTGCGTTCGATACGCAGGTCGCACTCGAGCATTTCCTTGGTGTGTTCGCCGATGTGCAGTTTGCCCAGGTCCTGGACGTTCGGCAGGCCTTCAAGGAACAGAATGCGCTTGATCAGCTTGTCCGCGTGCTTCATCTCGTCGATGGATTCGTGGTACTCGTGCTTGCCGAGTTTGTTCAGGCCCCAATCTTCATACATGCGCGCATGCAGGAAATATTGATTGATCGCGACCAGCTCATTGGCAAGGATCTTGTTGAGATGCTGGATGACTGTAACGTCGCCTTTCATGATGGGGTCCTGCCCTGTATTAGCTGTCAATAGAGCAGAGTTTGAGCCGCGTATTTAATCGTGTCAAACCTAAGTTATTGAAACTTAAATGAAAATTAATCGGAATAAGAATGTTTGTGTTCCGCGTCTAGAGCATAACTAGTTGATTTTGAGACATAAAAAAACCGGACTTATGTCCGGTTCTTTGAAATTCGATATTCAAGCGGCTGTAAATTCTGCCGGATATGGAATTGCGGCCTGAGCCGTTTGCAGTTTTGTCAGGGTCTCGCGGACCACTTCCTTGGCGAGGCAGGCACATTTGCCGCATTGACTGGCAACGCCTGTGGCCACGCGGACTTCCTTGTAGCTGCAGCATCCTTCATAGATCGCATCGCGGATTTGACCGTCGGTGACGCCAGTGCAGAGGCAAACATACATAAGGAAGGTCCGTCGCTGATTGTGACTCAATTGCGATGGATCTTAATGTTAACGAGAATGATTGTCAAAGTGGTTTCAGAACACTTTTCGTCATAAACGGGTATGGCTGACGAACGGTCTGCCTGGCAAGTCTGGGGATACAAAACCGTCGGGGATTTCATCGTACAGGGAAAAAACAGCTAAGCCAGCTCAAACACGCGGTGTATGATGGCCGGTCTTTTGCGACCGGGGATCGTGTCACAGGGCTGTCGCCTCAGGGTGGCAGGCTGATGCGAACCCTGTTTCTCACGCTATTACACCAGGAGATATCCAATGAGCGTACTCGTAGGCAAACAAGCCCCTGACTTCACCGTACCGGCCGTACTCGGCAATGGCGAGATCGTTGACAGCTTCACCCTGTCTTCGGCGATCAAAGGCAAATACGGCCTGGTGTTCTTCTACCCGCTGGACTTCACCTTCGTTTGCCCGTCCGAGCTGATCGCTCTGGACAACCGCATGTCCGAGTTCAAGGCACGCAACGTTGAAGTGGTCGCCGTGTCGATCGACTCGCACTTCACCCACAACGCCTGGCGCAACACTCCGGTCAACAATGGCGGTATCGGCGAAGTTCGCTACACCATGGCTGCCGACATCAAGCAGGAAATCATGAAGGCCTACGACGTTCAGTCCGCTGACGGCGTGGCTTTCCGTGGCGCGTTCCTGATCGACGACAAAGGCGTTGTCCGTTCGCAGATCATCAACGACCTGCCGCTGGGCCGTAACATGGAAGAGCTGCTGCGTCTGGTCGACGCTCTGCAATTCCACGAAGAGCACGGCGAAGTCTGCCCTGCCAACTGGAAGAAAGGCGACAAAGGCATGAACGCTTCGCCAGAAGGCGTTGCGGCTTACCTGACCGAGCACGCTGCCGCTCTGTAAGGTACGTTCCAGATATAAAAAAACCGGCCATCGAGGCCGGTTTTTTTATGCGCGGGATAAACCTGGAACTATGTACCTCTGTAGGAGCGAGCTCGCTCGCGAAGGACTCAAGAACACCGCGGGGAACCAGACAACCCGCGTTATCGTTGACCACCATCGCGAGCCAGCTCGCTCCTACAAAGAGCAATCAATCGTCGAAATCTTCCCAGCCGCCCATTTGTTTCCAGCGATTGACGATGCCGCAGAACAGCTCTGCCGTCTTCTCGGTGTCATAGCGGGCCGAGTGAGCCTCGCGACCGTCGAAGTCGATGTCCGCTGCCTGGCACGCCTTGGCCAGCACAGTCTGGCCGTAGGCGAGGCCTGCGAGCGTTGCGGTATCGAAACTGGAGAACGGATGGAACGGATTGCGCTTCATGTCCAGGCGTGCAACCGCCGCATTCAGGAAGCCCAGGTCGAAGCTGCTGTTATGCCCGACCAGGATCGCCCGTTTGCAACCATTGGCCTTGAGGGCCTTGCGCACGCCACGGAAGATATCGTTCAGGGCAGACTCTTCACTCACGGCCATGCGCAGCGGGTGATCGAGCTTGATTCCGGTGAACTCCAGGGCCGCCGCTTCGATGTTCGCGCCTTCGAACGGCTCGACTCGGAAGAAGTAGGTGTGATCCGGGTAGACAAACCCCTTTTCATCCATGGCGATGGTGGTCGCGGCGATTTCCAGCAGGGCGTCGGTGGCCGAGTTGAAGCCACCGGTTTCTACGTCGACGACAACCGGCAGGTAACCACGAAACCGTGCGGCCATCGGATGACGGGAACCGCCTCCGCCGCCGTTGCCTTCCAGTTCGTCATCGAAATGCTCTTCACTCACGCGTGTTCCTCCAGCAGGCGCCAGCGCAGTTTTTCACCGGCGCGCAGCGGGATAACGGTCAGCTCGCCAAACGGCAGGCTGGCAGGGGCGGTCCATTCTTCACGGACCAGGGTGATGCGATCGGTGTTGGCCGGCAGACCATAGAACCGAGGGCCGTTGAGGCTGGCGAAGGCCTCGAGCTTGTCCAGCGCATTGCGCTGTTCGAAGGCTTCGGCGTACATCTCGATGGCAGCAAAGGCGGTGTAGCAACCGGCGCAGCCGCAGGCCGCTTCCTTGGCGTGCTGGGCGTGAGGTGCCGAGTCGGTGCCGAGGAAGAACTTCTCGCTGCCGCTGGTGGCGGCGTCGAGCAGGGCTTCCTGGTGGATATTGCGCTTGAGGATCGGCAGGCAATAGAAGTGCGGCCGAATCCCGCCCACCAGCATGTGGTTGCGGTTGTACAGCAGGTGGTGAGCGGTGATGGTCGCGCCCACGTTGGCCGAAGCCGAGTTGACGAACTGCACGGCGTCCGTGGTGGTGATGTGTTCGAAGACCACCTTGAGGGTCGGGAAACGCTCGACCACACGACGCATGTGCTCATCGATGAAGAATTTTTCGCGGTCGAATACGTCGACATCGCCACGGGTGACTTCACCGTGAATCAGCAACGGCATCCCGACTTCGGCCATGGCCTCGAGTGCAGGGAAAATCTTGTCGATGCTGGTAACACCAGAGTCCGAGTTGGTGGTCGCGCCAGCCGGGTACAGCTTGGCGGCGTACACGAATCCGCTGGCCTTGGCCTCGCGAATTTCTTCAGGCTGGGTGCGGTCGGTCAGGTACAGGACCATCAGCGGCTCGAACGGGCTGCCGGCCGGGCGGGCAGCGAGAATCCGCTGGCGATAGCCGTCGGCTTCGGCCGTGTTACGCACCGGTGGAACCAGGTTGGGCATGATGATGGCGCGACCAAAGGTGCGCGCGACATCCGCGACGGTATTGGTCAACACGGCACCATCGCGAAGATGAATGTGCCAGTCGTCGGGACGCAGCAGGGTCAGGCGGTCGGACATGAGGGGATTCCAGGCGGGTCAAACTCAGGGGAATGCTACCGGAAAAGACTCTTGCAGGCACTCGCTATCAAGTTTTACGGGAAGCTTCCGATATCCAACAGGTATGCCGTAGACATGCGTGTGTCGGTCTTTTTGTTGTAGAAGCCAGTGGAGCCTCCCGTGCGCCAGCGTTATTTAGCCTTGCTCAGTGTGTTTGCCAGCCTTCCCGCGATGGCGCTCACTTTCCAGACCCGTCTGGAGAGCATTGAGTGGACGGTCGAAGGTGACAAGTTCGAATGCCGCCTGGCTCAGCCGATAACCGACTTCGGTTCGGGCGAGTTCGTGCGTCGTGCCGGCGAGCAGGCGACTTTTCGTCTGAAAACCTACAACCCGATGATCGGCGGCGGTTCGGCGACCTTGCTGGCCGCTGCGGCACCGTGGCAACCGGGGCGTGACGATATCAATCTGGGCACGGTGAGAATCGGCAGCGGCAACGTGTTGTTCAACAGTTCACAGGTTCAGGCCGGACGCCTGATCAGCGGATTGATGGACGGTCGCAGCCCGGTGGTTCGCCATTCCTCGGGGGATGGCCGGGTGTCGGAAGTGCGCTTGCTGCCGGTCAGGTTCACCAAGGCGTTTGCCGATTACCAAAGCTGCGTGGCCAAACTGTTGCCGCAGAACTTCGAGCAGGTGAAACAATCCGAAGTCGGCTTCCCCGGCGGTGGAATCGAGCTCGACAGCGCCGCGAAGGCCAGGCTGCAGGTCATGCTGGAGTACATGAAGGCTGATCCGACGGTCAATCATATCGAGCTCGACGGGCACTCCGACAACAGCGGCAACCGCCTGACCAACCGCGACCTGTCCCGGCGTCGGGCCCTGGCAGTCATGGAGTTCTTCAAGGCCAATGGCATCCAGGAGTCGCAAATCACCATGCGTTTCCATGGCGAACGTTATCCGCTGGCGCCTAATACCAACAACGCCAACCGCGCGAAGAACCGACGGGTAGCGGTACGCCTGGAGCGTGGAGCGCCTGTGGAACAAGTCGCCCCGCAAGCGACGAAAGCGGCCACTTCGGCAACTTCCTGACTCTTTGGTCATCGTCGCCCTCTCGACATAATCTGTCGCTTCGTCGTCATAAGCTGTCGCGCCACTGTAAATTATTCTGCATGAGCGGTAGACTTCCCGGCTTTCCGTAGAACCCCGTGGAGTGATGGCATGGCGGACGTAAACAAGGTCGTTCTGGCGTATTCCGGCGGCCTGGACACTTCGGTGATCCTCAAGTGGCTGCAGGATACTTATAACTGTGAAGTGGTGACCTTCACCGCTGACCTGGGTCAGGGCGAAGAGGTCGAACCTGCACGCGCCAAGGCTCAGGCCATGGGCGTCAAAGAGATCTACATCGACGACTTGCGCGAAGAGTTCGTGCGCGATTTCGTTTTCCCGATGTTCCGCGCCAACACCGTTTACGAAGGCGAGTACCTGCTGGGTACTTCCATCGCTCGTCCGCTGATCGCCAAGCGCCTGATCGAAATCGCCAACGAAACCGGCGCTGACGCCATTTCCCATGGTGCCACCGGCAAAGGCAACGACCAGGTTCGTTTCGAACTCGGTGCCTACGCCTTGAAGCCAGGTGTGAAAGTGATCGCTCCCTGGCGCGAATGGGACCTGCTGTCCCGTGAAAAGCTGATGGATTACGCCGATAAGCACGCGATCCCGATCGAGCGCCACGGCAAGAAGAAATCCCCGTACTCCATGGATGCCAACCTGCTGCACATCTCCTATGAAGGCGGCGTGCTGGAAGACACCTGGACCGAGCACGAAGAAGACATGTGGCGCTGGACCGTTTCCCCGGAAAACGCTCCAGACAAGCCGCAGTACCTGGAACTGACCTACCGCAACGGCGACATCGTCGCACTGGACGGCGTCGAAATGACTCCGGCCACCGTGCTGGCGACCCTGAACCGTATCGGTGGCGAACACGGTATCGGCCGTCTCGACATCGTCGAGAACCGCTACGTGGGCATGAAGTCCCGTGGCTGCTACGAAACCCCGGGCGGCACCATCATGCTGCGTGCCCACCGCGCGATCGAATCGATCACCCTGGACCGCGAAGTGGCTCACCTCAAGGACGAGCTGATGCCCAAGTACGCCAGCCTGATCTACACCGGCTACTGGTGGAGCCCTGAGCGTCTGATGCTGCAGCAGATGATCGATGCGTCCCAGGTCAACGTGAACGGCGTTGTGCGCCTGAAGCTGTACAAGGGCAATGTAATCGTCACTGGCCGCAAGTCCGACGACTCGCTGTTCGACGCCAACATCGCTACCTTCGAAGAAGATGGCGGCGCGTACAATCAGGCGGATGCAGCAGGCTTCATCAAGCTCAATGCCCTGCGCATGCGCATTGCGGCGAACAAAGGCCGGAAGCTGTTCTGAGACCTTTGACATCGTGATGGGAGCCTGACCTCGTCCAGGACGAGGTCAGGCACCTGAAAATGGGGTGACGCCAGTTACTGCGTTGTCAGGTGTTTGTGCTGCTGACGATTTCCTGTTTTTCTCCTTCCAATAGTTTTTCTTGTTCTACGGGTTATTGCTTGTCGGTTGTCCGGCTTGATCAATGACCGTCAACCTGTGCGAGTCCAGATTGTAGGCAACATAAAGGGCGGCACAGTGTTTCCTGGTCTGCCTTGAGTGTTCAAGCGCACTGGCTTTCAGCAAAGTCTCCGAAACGGCACAAGTGACAAACAGAATCACGTACGTCGTCTTTTCCCGTGGCCTCTGGATGGTTTCCAGCAGCGCTGCAAATTCGATCTCCTTGCTCATCCAGCGTGCATCAACGATGTACAGGTCTTTTACAAGCTCCGGTAACTGAAGTTGATGCTGAACAAGGACGGTGGACTGCAGACCAATCTCCGTTGGCGGGTCCTGTGCACCGCAGGGCCTCCGGGTTGACTGCCGGTCATTCGTCGACGTTTTCAGGGCGTGATTCTCGGGTAACTTCCCGGACGCTTTTTTTTCCGACCGCCCAGCGACATCCATGACTTTCATGAAGTGTTTCCCCTTTTCAAAGTCGGAAGGTGCATACAGTGATCGGTAGTTGAAGTTGAGTGTTGCGAAAAAAAGTAAAAGTAAATAAAACGGAAAGCTGATCAGAAACCAGACATAGAGCTCTTGTTCTTCCTGGTCAAGGAAGGGCAGAGAAACGGCTGCCGAGGTTTCAGAGAGTGTTGCGAATATAGCGATAATTGACATTGGGTTGGTGATTCGTTTTTTATCAAGCTCTGTATTCATGCTGTGTTGTCTTCTCTCGAATGGTTTATAAAGTTAGTTTGATGGGTTTCTGTTGTGTTGTACTTGGTTTTTTGAGTGTTGGTGGTTTTTTAATGATCGCTCAGAAAAAATTATTTGCTGTAAGAGTAATTGGATGCCTGGTGTGTGATATTTCTGGAATGACTGTTTAGTGCGTAAATATCAGTTACGTTTTACCGGGAGAGTAGAGGTTTATCTTTGTCAGGGGGCGTCCGTTCAGGCCGGTTCTCGGAAAATTTTGGTCGTAAATCGATAGAGGTGTCAGCTGGAAAGTGCGACACCATGACGCTGATATGGTTTTCAACTCATTCAGTTCGAGGGATTTTTGTAGGAGGAATCCGTGTTGTTTGTAGGGGATGTCTCTTGGTGCGGGTGGCTGGAAGGGGCGACATGCCATGGGTGAAACGACTAGGCTATTGTGCGGGCTCTGAAAATTCGAACAGCGAAAATTGGACTTGCCCATGAATAAAGTGCTGATCGTGGATGATCACCCCGTCATTCGTCTTGCGGTACGTATGCTAATGGAGCGTCATGGCTACGAAGTTATTGCAGAAACCGATAATGGTGTGGATGCACTGCAACTGGCCCGTGAACTTATGCCGGATATTGTCATTCTGGATATCGGGATCCCGAAGCTGGACGGGTTGGAAGTCATCGCGCGTTTGTCTTCGGCCTCAATGCCGATGAAAGTTCTGATTTTGACTTCCCAGGCGCCGGGGCATTTTTCCATGCGTTGCATGCAATCCGGTGCGGCCGGTTATGTCTGCAAGCAACAAGATCTGACGGAGTTGCTCAGTGCAATAAAGGCTGTGTTGTCGGGTTACAGCTACTTTCCCAATCAAGCCTTGCATACCGTGCGTTGCAGTTTGGGGAACGCCAGTGAGGCCGATATGGTTGATCGATTGTCAGGACGGGAAATGATGGTCCTGCAACAGTTGGCCAGAGGAAAGACCAATAAAGAGATTGCCGATGGAATGTTCCTCAGCAATAAAACAGTCAGTACTTACAAGACCCGCCTGCTGCTCAAGCTGAATGCGAGGTCTCTGGTCGATTTGATCGAGCTGGCACAACGCAATGGTCTGGTGTGAGGAGGTAACTGCTCGACCAGGGGGCGTCTAACGGAGTATGGCACTTAAAAAAAAGCCTCCGTTTCGGGAGGCTTTCAGGTGTCATAAGTCAAAATCGTAATCGGCCAACTGCTTTTGCAGTCGGCGCTCCTCCAGCAGGTTGTCGATGGTGCGGCGTTTGCTCAGATTAGTTTTCGCTACTTCAACCACCGGCTCGGCCTCATCGGTTTCAGTGGTGGTGAAGTCGTCTTCTACGTCCAATTGCTCTTTGCCAGTACTCATTTAATTACTCCAGGCTAAGAAGGCCTTTGGGGCTCCTTATATCGACAATCTCCCGGCGGGTAAAAAAGATTTTTTCAATCGGTAATTAGATAATCCCAATAGCGCCTCAATCGTCGGAGGTTTTGTGCTTGTATTCGCACAAGTCCTCGATCCGGCAGCTTCCGCACCGGGGCTTGCGGGCGAGGCAAACATAGCGGCCGTGAAGGATCAGCCAGTGATGGGAGTCGAGCAGATACTCCTTGGGCACGAATTTCATCAGCTTTTTCTCGACCTCCACCACATTTTTGCCGGGAGCAATGCCAGTCCGGTTGCTGACCCTGAAAATATGCGTGTCGACGGCCATGGTCAGCTGACGGAATGCGGTATTGAGTACCACGTTGGCGGTTTTGCGGCCGACGCCGGGCAGCGCTTCCAGCTCTTCGCGGGTTTGTGGCACTTCACCTGCGTGACGCTCGACCAGCAAACGGCAGGTTTCGATCACGTTTTTCGCCTTGCTGTTGTACAGACCGATGGTCTTGATGTACTCCGACAGCCCCTCGACACCCAGGGCATGGATCGCTGCCGGGGTATTGGCGACCGGAAACAGCCTGGCTGTGGCCTTGTTGACGCCGACATCGGTCGACTGCGCCGAGAGAATCACGGCAATCAGCAGTTCGAACGGTGAGGAATAGGCCAGCTCGGTCTTTGGTTCCGGGTTGTCCTCGTGCAGTCTGCGGAATATTTCCAGACGTTTTGCGGCATTCATGGGCGGTGCGTTTCCTCGACAGCAATCAATGGGTGGGTGTGGGGCGCCAGGCCTGCCAGGCAGCGATCAGCAGTCCGAGCAGAATGAATCCGCCAGGGACCGATGTCGCCAGGCGCAGACCGCCATCGGCCAGCAGCACCCAGCCTTGCCAGTCATTTTGCGTTGCGCCGGACAGCCACGATAGATGGCTTCCAAGTGTTCCGTTGCCGATGAGTTCGCGCAGCAAGGCCAGCCCGATCATCAGCGCGACAAACAGTCCATCGAGTCGCAGGCGTTGGTGCCAGCCGTTCTGAAAGAACCCGGCGTGTTCCAGTACGACGCATTGCAAGGCGATCAAGGCGCCGTAAAACCCCAGATGCTGCTGCCATTGCAGCGACCAGGCCTGTGCCATGAGCTCCGCGCAACTGGTGAGCGTGGCCGCCAGCAGGACGCTGGCCAGCAGGCGGGTCGCCGGGACCAGTCGGGGTCGCAAGGCACCCATGGCCAGACTGAACAACCGGGTCACCGCCATGAACATCAGGCACATGCCAAGTGCGGCCATCAGCGAGTGGGTGGCGCCGATCAGCGGTGTCAGCATCAAGGCGTTGCGCAGAGTCGATGAGTTATCCATGGGCAGGTGTTCCGAGCAGTGGTTGCCGATGTTCATCGAAGTAGCGCAAGGCATCGTGGACAGCATTGATCACTGCTCTTGAGGTGATGGTCGCACCTGCGATCTGATCGAACTGCCCCTGATCCTTTTTCAGCGCCCAGCCGCTGTCACCGGGTTGTGTTCGAGATTTGCCGGAAAAAATCTGCAGCCAGGTATTGGGCCAGTCGGCGATCCGTGCTCCCAGTCCTGGTGTTTCCGACTGCTTGAGGGTTTTGACGCCCAGCAACCTGCCATTGGCGTCGATAGCGATCAGCAGGTCGATGGCTCCGGCGTAGCCAAGGGTTTGACTGCGCAGTAACACCGCGACGGGCTGATCGGCCCGGGTCGCCAGATAACCACCCAGCAAGGTGCTGTTGGTCAGGACGGTTGTTTCGAACTTGATGGGGTGTTCGAGTGGCTGATTGTCGTAGCTGTCTGACGGGATCAGGTCGAGCAGGTTACGGCTGTCGATCAGGCGCTGTTCGGCTGCAATGCGCGGCGCGCTGCCGAGCTGCACGAAGTACGTCACGCCAAGGCCCAGTGCGGCCAAAAGCACCACAAGCGCGATGCTCGATGTCCGGCTCATGGCGCCTCCGGCTGCTGTCTGGCCGCCACGAACCGCTCCAGCGCCGGCACGCACAGGTTCATCAACAACACGGCGAAGGCGATGCCATCCGGATAGCCGCCCCAGGTACGAATCAGATAAGTCAGTAGCCCGACGCCAGCGCCGAACAGCAGTCGCGCGCCAGGGCTTCTGGCGCCGGACACCGGTTCGGTGATGATGAAGAACGCCCCCAGCATGGTCGCGCCGGTCAGCAGATGAAACAGTGGTGAGCCATGAGAGTCCGAGCCCGACCCGTTCCAGCACAGCAGGCTGATGATGAACAGGCTGGCGAGCATGCCGACGGGAGCATGCCAACTGATTACCTTTCGTTGCAGGAGAAACATTCCACCCGCCACAAAGGCCAGGTTCATCCATTCCACCCCCCGGCCGCCAAAGTGGCCAAATGCCAGGTTGCCGGCAAACAGTTCATCCATGGTCAGGCTTTTGTTGATCCGCAGACTGTCCAGCGCCGTGGCCTGCACCCACGCATCCGGCGCATGGCCGACTCCGAACACTTGCTGCAAGCCATTCAGCAGGTCCATGCCCTGGGATGATGGCCAATGGGTCATTGGTTGGGGAAAGGCCACCAGCACCAGGGCAAAACCGAGCATCGCCGGGTTGAAGGGATTCGAGCCGACGCCGCCATACAAGTGCTTGCCGAACACCATCGCAAAAGCGGCAGCACTGAGGGTCAGCCACCATGGGCAATAAGGCGGCAACGCCAGAGCCAGCAATGTGGCACTGACCAGCGCGCTACCGTCACTCAGGGTTGGCTTCAGCGGTCGCTGGCGCCATAACACGACGGCGGCCTCAACGGCCAGTGCAGCAGCGGCCGCGAGAACCAGGTTGATCAACACACCCCAGCCGTACAGCCAGAATGCCGCCAGCATTCCCGGTAGCGTGGCCAGCAGTACCAGCTTCATCGCCTGTTGCAGGCGATCATCCACCGCTTCAAGGGTTGGCATGGGCGTCCACCTGGCGTTCGGCTTCGCCGAGTGCGCGCTCCAGGGCTTCGATTTGTTCCGCCGGTGCTTCGTTGGCCTGAGCCTTCTTGAGTTCGGCGCGGCGCATGGCCAACTGGATCTTGGCCCGTTTCAGATCGGCATCATTCGACGACACAGTGGCGACCGTCGGCGCAGGGGGCTGAGGGGCGGCGCTTTCCAGTTGCGCCAGGTTTTGTTCGGCGGCTTCGAACTGCTGTTGCAAAACGATCAACTGCGATTGCTGTTCGAAGGTCGGTGGATGTCCGAAGGCCTTCAGCGATTTGTGCAACTGCGCCCGACTCATCGCCACATCGATTTTTGCCTTTTTCAGCGCGGCATCGGCATTGGCGGCTTTCTGTGCACGAACACGCTCGAGGGCGGCCTGCACCGGGTCGACTGCCACTTCGGCAGGTTGTGCGGCCCGCTGTCGGGCCTGCCGCTCGGCGACTTTCTGTTGTTCCTCACGCTGCAAGCGGGCATTGCGTTGTTCGAAGCGGCTCCGTGCGTGATCGCGCTTGAGGGTGCGGGCCTGCCTTGCCTGCGGTGTAAGGGCCAGGCCCCCGACAACGGGCAGTACCGTGTTCGGTGGCAGTGGGCGCATCTCGATGCAGTCCACCGGGCACGGCGTCACACAGAGGTCGCAACCGGTGCACTCATCGATGAGCACCGTGTGCATCAGTTTGGCCGCACCGACGATGGCATCGACCGGGCAGGCCTGAATGCACTTGGTGCAACCAATACACTCGGCTTCGCGGATATAGGCAATTTGCGCAGGTGCCGAGCCGCGAGTGATGTCCAGTTCCAGCACCGGCACCTTCAGCAGCTCGGCCAGGGCCGCAATGGTTTCGTTGCCGCCGGGCGGACACTTGTTGATCGCTTCACCGCTGGCAATGCCTTCGGCGTACGGCTTGCACCCGGGGTGGCCGCACTTGCCGCATTGGGTTTGCGGCAAGAGTGCGTCGATGCGTTGAATCAGACTCATGTTTTGATCAGTCCGCTGAATCCGAGAAAGGCCACTGCGATCAGGCCGGCACCAATCAGGGCGATCGGCAAGCCGCGAAAGGGCAGGGGAACATCGTTGTCGGCCGTGCGTTCACGCAAATCAGTGAACAGGCTCAACACCAGCCAGAAGCCCAACCCTGCACCAAGGCTCAAGGCTGAAGCGTGAAAGAAGCCCTTGTCCTCTTGAGCATTGAGCAAGGCCACGCCGAGCACGCCGGCATTGCCCAGCAGCAACGGCCAGAGGCCTTCGAACGGCAGTGTCGAAAACAGCCGCGCCAGCCACTTCAGCAGTGGGCTGATCAGCAGAACGCTCAATGGCAGAAACACAAACAGACGCAGCGCCGTCAATTGCAGCGGCACCAGCAGCCAGTGATAAAGCGCGTAGCCGAGCATGCCCACGACCAGCATCAGGCATGTCGTCGCAATGCCCAAGGCATGGACCTGACGGCGCTGGCCGGCCAACAGCGGATCGACGGCCAACGGCCAGTGCAACACGAGGTTGTTGATCAGGGCGGCGCTGATAAGCGTAAGCAGGATTTCGGTCATTGTTCGTGCCGACAGGAACGGTAGTTTTTGTAGGAGCGAGCTGGCTCGCGATGGACTCAAGAGCGCTGCGTTCAACCTGTGGACACGCATAATCGTTAACGACCATCGCGAGCCAGCTCGCTCCTACAGGAGATGGTCTAAAAAGCTTAGGCATTATCCGGCAAGGCGGGAGGGTGGGCCAGACATGAAAATCCCACAGTCGCGCCAGGCACGACTGTGGGATCGATTTGCCGCAGACCTTACTTGATGCGCTGACCCGGCTTGGCGCCGCTGTCAGGGCTCAGCAGGTAGATTTCTTCACCGCCGGGACCGGCCGCCATCACCATGCCTTCGGAGATGCCGAACTTCATTTTCCGTGGCTTGAGGTTGGCGATCATCATGGTCAGACGACCATTGAGCTTGGACGGGTCCGGGTAGGCGCTCTTGATCCCGGAGAACACATTGCGTTGCTCGTCACCGATGTCCAGGGTCAGGCGCAGCAGCTTGTCGGCGCCTTCCACGTGTTCAGCCTTGACGATCAGCGCGACGCGCAAATCGACTGCCGCGAAGGTGTCGAACTCGATTTCCGGCGACAGCGGATCCTTGGCCAGTTCGCCATTGCCGGCAGGTGCGGCTTCGCCGGTATCGGTCTGGCTGGCGGTCAGGTCTTCTTTCGAAGCGTCGGTCATGGCTTGCACCTTGACCGGGTCGATACGGGTCATCAGCGGCTTGAACTCGTTCAACTGATGGTTGGCGAGCAAGGTCGCGTGGTCGTTCCAGGTCAGCGGCGCGACGTTCAGGAACGCCTCGGCATCGGCGGCCAGCAACGGCAGGACCGGCTTGAGGAATATCACCAGTTGGCGGAACAGGTTGACGCCGGTGGCGCAGATGGCCTGGACTTCATCCTGCTTGCCTTCCTGTTTGTTCAACGACCACGGCGCCTTGTCGGCGATCCAGGCGTTGGCGCGGTCGGCCAGGCCCATGATCTCGCGCATGGCGCGGGCGAAGTCGCGGGCTTCATAGGCGTCGGCAATGCCTGGCGCGGCGGCCAGGAATGCTTCGGTCAACTCGGGCGCGGAGTTGGTGTCGACCATCACGCCCGCATTGCCTTTGTGAATGAACCCGGCGCAACGGCTGGCGATGTTGACGACCTTGCCCACCAGGTCGGAGTTGACCTTCTGCACGAAATCTTCGAGGTTCAGGTCGAGGTCATCGACGCCACGGCCCAGCTTGGCCGCGTAGTAGTAGCGCAGGTATTCCGGCGACAGGTGATCCAGGTAGGTGCGGGCCTTGATGAAGGTGCCGCGGGACTTGGACATCTTCTGGCCGTTGACGGTCAGGTAGCCGTGCACGTTGATCCCGGTCGGCTTGCGGTAGCCGGCGCCTTCGAGCATGGCTGGCCAGAACAGGGCGTGGAAATTGACGATGTCCTTGCCGATGAAGTGGTACAGCTCGGCGGTGGAGTCCTTGCCCCAGAACGCGTCGAAGTCCAGCTCCGGCGTACGGTTGCACAGGTTCTTGAAGCTGGCCATGTAGCCGATCGGCGCATCCAGCCACACGTAGAAGTACTTGCCCGGCTCGTCGGGAATCTCGAAACCGAAGTACGGCGCATCGCGGGAGATGTCCCACTGTTGCAGGCCGGCATCCAGCCATTCGGCGATCTTGTTGGCCACGGCATCCTGCAGGGTGCCGCTGCGGGTCCAGGTCTGCAGCATGGCCTGGAAGTCCGGCAGCTTGAAGAAGAAGTGCTGGGAATCCTTGAGCACCGGGGTGGCGCCGGAGATTGCCGACTTCGGATCCTTCAGGTCGGTTGGCGCGTAGGTTGCGCCGCATTTTTCGCAGTTGTCGCCGTACTGGTCTTCAGTGCCGCATTTCGGGCAGGTGCCCTTGATGAAGCGGTCGGCCAGGAACATCTTCTTTTCCGGGTCGAAATACTGGGTGATCGAGCGTGTGGCGATGTGCCCGGCGTCACGCAGCTTCAGGTAGATCTGGCTCGACAGCTCACGGTTTTCTTCGGCGTGAGTGGAGTGGAAGTTGTCGAAGTCCACGAGGAAGTCGGCAAAGTCGGCGCTGTGTTCAGCCTGGACGTTGGCGATCAGTTGTTCCGGGGTGATGCCTTCTTTTTCCGCGCGCAACATGATCGCCGAACCGTGGGCGTCGTCAGCGCAGACATAGATGCATTGGTTGCCGCGGTGCTTCTGGAAGCGCACCCACATATCGGTCTGGATGTATTCCAGCATATGGCCAAGGTGGATCGAACCATTGGCATAGGGCAGGGCGCTGGTGACGAGGATCTTGCGTGGCTCGGACATGGGGCTCGGCTACTTGATGAAACGGAGGTCGGCCACTATAAAGCGCTGGCGCATATTTTTCACCCTGTGAGCCTGTTTCATTGGATGAGTAACAGCCGTTTATGCAATGTATTACCCATCTGTAGGAGCCGGCTTGCCGGCGATGGCGTACTCAAGTCCGCC
>NZ_JBGLYV010000045.1:0-51363 GCF_047304225.1 Pseudomonas sp. Pseusp3
TGTGGGAGCGGCGGTGCGGCGATCCGACTTGCTCGCGAAGGCGGTGGATCAGCCAATTTATTTGCTGAATGGTTAACCGCCTTCGCGAGCAAGTCGGATCGCCGCACCGCCGCTCCCACAGGGGGAGTTACCGATGGATCAAGCCGCCGGCTGATCCAGTTCCAGACCTACGCCCAAACGGCGGGACATGCACGGCCAGCGCTTCCACGCGGCGCCGGTGTCCGGGCTGCTGAGCTTCTCGCGGTAGGCTTCCACCAACTCTAGCGCAAAGCTCTCTTCGGTCAACATTTGTTCGAAAGCGTGATGTACGACTTCGTCCAGTTGGTTGGCAAACTCCTCACCGATCAATTGGTGAGCAATCAGGTTGGCGACAGTCATGTCCAGAGGGATCAGTGGCTGGCCGAAATGCTTGATGTACAGGTCGTTGACCTCTTCGACAAACCGGTGCGCCAGGTAGGCTTCATCCAGCAGGCTGTCGAGCCCGACATGACCGGCCATGATGGCTGGCGGCTGGAGGAAGTACTGCTCGGCGATTGTCAGCACCGGTTTGATCTGTGACTCGATGCCCGCTTCCCTGGCGACTTCATTGGCTGCGTCCAGCAGATCAGGAACTTCATTGATGTAAGCGGCGACAAAACGCGTCAGCACGCCATTGGCGTCCGCTTCCGGTAACTGGATCGCCGGGTGTAGATGAGGCAGTTTGCTTTCCAGCTGACGCGTCAGCAGGCCGGTCTCGGCTTCGTGTTGTTGGGCTTTTTGGATCTGCTCGCGCAATGCGGCGGTGTTCATGAAAACTCCAGGAAACAAGGCAATGAAATAGGGAAGACATAACTTAGCTGGCTTACGAAAAATGCTAAGACGCATTTGTCATAATTATTTCATCCTTCAGACGGCGCCGTTATATCGATTGGCCACCACTCGTCTGCATCCTTCTCCATTCGTGCCCTGCAAAGCAAGTTAATGCTGTTTCAGATGATTTACGCCTTTGCGTTGCGAGGTCAGAGGTGCTGTCTATACTCGGGGTGGAATGGAGTTAGCTGATGACGCCCGACTGCATGTGCAGCAAGGCCCGGCGATTCAAGTTCGTAGTCTGATGCAGCCGCTCCCTTGCCGCAGGTGAAAGCCGGCGGGATAACAAGAACGATAAGGGGAACCCGCAATGATGCGACATCCACATGTCTGGATGGGCCTCCTGTTGTGGTCGATTTTCAGTCAGGCGCAAGCGGCCTGGACTGTGAATATGGCGCCTGGAGCGACTGAAATCAGTCACGCAGTATTCGACCTGCACATGACCATTTTCTGGATCTGTGTGGTGATCGGCATCATCGTTTTTGGTGCCATGTTCTGGTCGATGATTCTCCACCGCCGCTCGACCGGGCAGGTGGCCGCCAAATTTCATGAAAGCACCACTGTTGAAATCCTCTGGACCATTGTGCCCTTCCTGATCCTGGTGGCCATGGCGATTCCCGCTACTGCGACCCTGATCAGGATGTACGACGCCAGCGAGCCGGAAATCGATATCCAGATCACCGGTTACCAGTGGAAGTGGCACTACAAGTACCTGGGCCAGGACGTCGAGT
Organism: Pseudomonas sp. Pseusp3; assembly: GCF_047304225.1. Taxonomy (NCBI): domain Bacteria; kingdom Pseudomonadati; phylum Pseudomonadota; class Gammaproteobacteria; order Pseudomonadales; family Pseudomonadaceae; genus Pseudomonas; species Pseudomonas sp. Pseusp3. The sequence continues at coordinate 1,581 of NZ_JBGLYV010000045.1, forward strand.
TCTTCAGCAACCTGACCACCCCCCAAGATCAAATCCACAACAAGGAAACCAAGGGCGAGCACTATTTGCTCGAAGTCGACAAGCCATTGGTGCTGCCGGTCGGCACCAAGGTGCGCTTTCTGGTGACATCTGCCGACGTTATCCACTCCTGGTGGGTGCCGGCCTTCGCGGTCAAGCGCGATGCGATTCCGGGGTTCGTCAACGAAGCCTGGACCCGCATTGACAAGCCCGGCATCTACCGTGGCCAGTGCGCCGAGTTGTGCGGCAAGGATCACGGCTTCATGCCGACCGTGGTCGAGGTCAAGGAAAAGGCCGATTACGAAAAATGGCTGGCCGATCGCAAGGTCGAGGTCGCGCAGCTCAAAGAGCTGACCAGCAAGGAATGGACGCTCGACGAACTCAAGGATCGCGGCGACAAGGTCTATCACACCACCTGCGTAGCCTGTCACCAGGCCGAAGGCCAGGGCCTGCCGCCGATGTTCCCGGCACTCAAGGGCTCGAAAATCGCCACCGGGCCGAAAGAGGCTCACCTGAGCCTGGTCTTCCATGGCAAGCCCGGCACCGCGATGGCGGCGTTCGGCAAGCAACTCTCGGAAGTCGATATCGCGGCGGTCGTGACCTATGAACGTAATGCCTGGGGCAACAACAAAGGCGACATGGTCACGCCTAAAGAAGTGCTGGAGCTGAAACAGGCGGAAAGCAAATGACCCGGTCTATTGCGCACGTACGGAACCGGTCGGGGCTACGTACCCCGGCTTGCCCAGCCCATCTGTTTGCAGGAGACAGGACATGACTGCTGTAATCGATGAACATGTTCATACCGCCACCGACCACGCCCACGGCCCCGCCAAAGGCCTGATGCGCTGGGTGCTGACCACCAACCACAAGGACATTGGCACGCTGTACCTGTGGTTTGCGTTCTCCATGTTCTTGCTAGGCGGTTCGTTCGCGATGGTGATTCGCGCCGAACTGTTCCAGCCGGGACTGCAAATCGTCCAGCCGGAATTCTTCAACCAGATGACCACCATGCACGGCCTGGTGATGGTCTTCGGTGCAGTAATGCCGGCTTTCGTCGGCCTAGCCAACTGGATGATCCCGCTGATGATCGGCGCGCCGGACATGGCCCTGCCGCGGATGAACAACTTCAGCTTCTGGCTGTTGCCGGCAGCGTTCCTGCTGCTGGTATCGACCTTGTTCACCGCCGGTGGCGGGCCGAACTTCGGCTGGACCTTCTATGCGCCGCTGTCGACGACCTACGCGCCGGAAAGCGTGACCTTCTTCATCTTCGCCATCCACTTGATGGGGATCAGTTCGATCATGGGGGCGATCAACGTGATCGCGACCATCCTCAACCTGCGCGCCCCCGGCATGACGTTGATGAAAATGCCGCTGTTTGTCTGGACCTGGCTGATCACGGCGTTCCTGTTGATCGCAGTGATGCCGGTACTGGCGGGCTGCGTGACCATGATGCTGATGGACATCCACTTCGGCACCAGCTTCTTCAGTGCCGCCGGTGGCGGGGACCCGGTGTTGTTCCAGCATGTGTTCTGGTTCTTCGGTCACCCCGAGGTGTACATCATGATCCTGCCGGCGTTCGGTGCCGTCAGCTCGATCATTCCGGCCTTTTCGCGCAAGCCGTTGTTCGGCTACACGTCGATGGTCTACGCCACGGCGAGTATCGCGTTCCTGTCGTTCATCGTGTGGGCGCACCACATGTTCGTGGTCGGCATTCCGCTGGTGGGCGAGCTGTTCTTCATGTACGCCACGCTGCTGATTGCGGTGCCAACTGGCGTGAAGGTGTTCAACTGGGCCAGCACCATGTGGCAAGGCTCGCTGACCTTCGAGACGCCGATGCTGTTCGCCGTGGCATTCGTGATCCTGTTCTCCATCGGCGGCTTCTCCGGGTTGATGCTGGCCATCGCCCCGGCGGACTTCCAGTACCAGGACACCTACTTTGTGGTCGCGCACTTCCACTATGTGCTGGTGCCGGGGGCGATCTTCGGGATCTTCGCCTCGGCCTATTACTGGATGCCGAAATGGACCGGCCACATGTATGACGAAACCCTGGGCAAGCTGCATTTCTGGCTGTCTTTCATCGGCATGAACATGGCTTTCTTCCCGATGCATTTCGTGGGGCTGGCGGGCATGCCGAGGCGAATCCCGGACTACAACCTGCAATTCGCCGACTTCAACATGGTGTCGTCGATCGGCGCATTCATGTTCGGCGCCACGCAGATCTTCTTCCTGTTCATCGTGATCAAGACCATTCGCGGCGGCCCCCAGGCACCGGCCAAACCGTGGGATGGGGCTGAAGGCCTGGAGTGGAGCATCCCGTCGCCGGCGCCGTATCACACCTTTACTACGCCGCCGGAAGTGAAATGAACGTACGGCCCCCTGTAGGAGCGAGCTCGCTCGCGATGAGTGTCAACGATAACGCTGGAAGCCTGACACCCCGCGGTGCTCTCAGGTTTTTCGCGAGCGAGCTCGCTCCTACATGGTTTGGCGTAGAGGCTGGTAATCATGGCTGACTCGATTTCGATGAAGAAACTGGTCACCCGGCTATTGCTTGTGGTGGCGGCGATGTTTGTCTTCGGCTTTGCCCTGGTGCCGATATACGACGTGATGTGCAAGGCCTTTGGCATCAACGGCAAGACCGCCGGGCAATACGAGGGTGAGCAAACGGTCGACACCTCGCGGCAGGTGCGTGTGCAGTTTCTGTCGACCAATACAGCCGATATGCCCTGGGACTTCTATCCCAAGGGCGAGGAACTGGTGGCCCATCCGGGGGCGGTGAACGAGATGATCTTCATCGCCCACAACCCCACTGACAAGCCGATGAGTGCCCAGGCCGTGCCGAGCATCGCGCCCAGCACAGCCGCCGCGTATTTCCACAAGACCGAATGTTTCTGCTTTACCCAGCAAGTGCTGCAGCCCGGTCAACGGATCGAGATGCCCGTACGTTTCATCGTTGACCGTGACATGCCCAAGGACGTGAAGCACCTGACGCTGTCTTACACGCTGTTCGATATCACCGCCCGACATCCACCGGTAGCTGTAAATACTGGCGGCTGAGCGTGCCCGATAAGGAGAACAATAAATGGCAACTCATGAACATTATTACGTTCCCGCCCAGAGCAAATGGCCGATCATCGCCACGCTCGGCATGGTCACCACCGTGTACGGCCTGGCCACCTGGTTCAACGACCTGAAAGCGGCGCGCCCGGAATCCCACGGGCCACTGATCTTTTTCGTCGGCGGATTGCTGGTGGCCTACATGCTGTTCGGCTGGTTCGGCACGGTGATCAAGGAAAGTCGCGGCGGCTTGTACAGCCCGCAAATGGATCGCTCGTTCCGCTGGGGCATGAGCTGGTTCATTTTCTCGGAGGTGATGTTCTTCATCGCCTTTTTTGGCGCGCTGTTTTATGTGCGTCATATCTCCGGGCCGGCGCTCGGCGGTGAAGGCGCCAAAGGCATCGCGCACATGCTGTGGCCGAACTTCCAGTTCACCTGGCCGCTGCTGGACAACCCCGACTCAAAACTGTTTCCGCCGCCCAAGGAAGTCATCAGTCCCTGGGGCCTGCCGCTGCTCAACACCGTGTTGCTGGTGAGCTCCAGCGTGACCGTGACCATCGCCCACCATGCCTTGAAAAAGGGCCATCGCGGTGCACTGAAACTATGGTTGGCGCTCACCGTATTGTTGGGCTGCGCGTTCCTTACGTTCCAGGCCGAAGAGTACATGCACGCCTACCACGAGCTGGGCCTGACCCTGGGCTCGGGCATCTACGGCGCGACTTTCTTCATGCTCACCGGGTTCCACGGCGCCCACGTGACCATCGGCACCATCATCCTGTTCGTGATGCTGATGCGGATCATGCGCGGGCACTTTGACAGCGAGCACCAGTTCGGCTTCGAAGCGGCGAGCTGGTACTGGCACTTCGTGGATGTGGTGTGGATCGGGCTGTTCGTTTTCGTTTATGTGCTTTAGAGCAGATTGTAGGAGCGAGCTACCACGGGACATGGGAAACCAGCTGGCCGCTGAAAAAGCCCCAGGCAATCAAGCCAAGGGTAAGGGCGGCCAGGGTCACGCGAACACTCAAGGCAATGACGAGGCGGTTTGAGCGGCTGTCGTCCTTGACCAGAAAAAACAGGCCGCTGAACAGGCTGACAATCGTGGCAATCAGCATCAGGACGATGGCTGCTTTGAGCATGGTTAAGACTCCGGGGGGAGAAGCGATGCACTTAAGTATAGCTATCGCGATGACCGACTTTCTGGCGATGCCATGAAGCGCTTTCGGCCGGGTATCGTGCCGACGCTGGTGGTCGCGCTGTTGCTGCCGCTACTGGTGTCCCTGGGGTTCTGGCAATTGAGCCGGGGCGCGGAGAAAAGCGCGCTGCTGCAAACATACGCCGAGCGCCGGGTCGCCGAGCCGATGGCCAGCAACGAATTGCAGTACACCACTGACCCTGCCTTTCGCCGGGTTCGCCTGCACGGCCAGTTCGATGCCGAACACAGCCTGCTGCTGGACAACAGTCAACGCAACGGCAAGGTCGGCGTCGAACTGTTGCAATCGTTTCACGATCAGGCCACCGGGCTTTGGCTGCTGGTCAATCGCGGCTGGTTGCCATGGCCGGAGCGCCGCACACCACCTCAATTCAACACACCCACCGAAGCGGTAAGCCTCGATGCGTGGGTCTACGTCCCCCCCGGTGCGACGTTCCAATTGCACGCAGATCCCACAACGTTGACATGGCCGAAACTGATTACGGCCGTTGAGCCAACCAGGCTGTGGACTGCACTGAACCGCGAAGGTTTTGCTTACGAACTACGCGCCGAAACCGGCCCGGCCACCTATCAGGCCGACTGGCCGGTGGTCGCCACGGGGCCGGAAAAACACATCGCTTATGCCGTGCAGTGGTTTGCCATGGCGATTGCCCTGTTCGGTCTTTATCTCTATCTCGGCTGGCACAACGCAAAGGAGAAACACCATGGGAGCGGCCATGAATCCACCCAGCATGTCTGAGGCGAAACCGTCGGTGAACCGGCGCAAGGGCCGCTTGCAACTGCTGCTGATCCTGCTCGGGGTGATCGGTCCGATGATCCTCGCCACCGGCATGTACAAGCTGAATTTCTGGGTGCCCGAGGGCCGCAGTTATCACGGCGAACTGATCGGCAATGGCCAGACCCGTGCCGATATCGGCGTGCCGGCCCAGGAGGATCGCTGGCAGATGCTGGTGACGGCGCCCAAGGATTGCGCGGTGGACTGCCAGCAGCTGGTGTACCTGGCGCGGCAGATCCAGATCGGCCTCGGTCGCGACGCGTCCCGCGCCAGCCATGCATTGGCCGCCGCGCAGACGTTGAACAGCGATTACGAGACTAAACTTCAACGCGAGTACCCGCAGTTGCAACGCTATTCACTGGACTTGCCGACCTACATCAAAGGTGCTCGGAGCGATGACGCGCCGCACCTGTGGATCATCGACCCTCACGGCAATCTGGTGCTGCGCTACGACCCGTCGGTGAAGGGCAAGGACCTGCTCAACGATCTGCGTCACCTGCTGAAACTGTCGAACATCGGATAAGGGCATCGTCATGGCCAAGCCTGGATTTCGCCTCGCGCTGTTTGCCACCTTGCTGGCACTGATTGTGGTGTTGCTCGGCGCCTACACCCGTCTGACCCACGCCGGCCTCGGCTGCCCGGACTGGCCTGGCTGCTACGGCTTCATCAGCGTGCCGAAAAGCGAAGCCCAACTGGCCCATGCCGAATTGCATTTCCCGGACGCTCCGGTCGAGGCCCACAAGGGCTGGAACGAGATGATCCACCGCTACTTCGCCGGCACACTGGGGATGTTGATCGCGGTGTTGGCCGGTCGCGCGTGGGTGCATCGCCGTCATCCCGGGCAACCGGTGAAGTTGCCGTTGTTTCTGTTGGCGGTGGTTGTTGGCCAGGCCGCTTTCGGCATGTGGACGGTAACGCTCAAGCTCTGGCCGCAGGTGGTCACCGGGCATTTGCTTGGCGGCTTCGCGACCTTGAGCTTGCTGTTTCTGCTGACCTTGCGCCTGTCCGGCGTACTGCCGGCGCTGACCGTGCCACGACGCTTGCAGTACTGGGCGACGGCGGGGCTATTGCTGGTGATCGGGCAAATCGCCCTCGGCGGCTGGGTCAGCTCCAATTACGCCGCCGTGGCCTGCATCGACTTTCCGACGTGTCACGGCCAGTGGTTGCCACCGGCCGACTTCGCCAATGGCTTTCACCTGACTCAACACATCGGTCCGAACTATCTTGGCGGGCAGCTGGACAGCGACGCCCGTACGGCCATCCACCTGACCCATCGCATCGGCGCATTGCTGGTCACCCTGGTATTGCTCGGCCTGGCCTGGCAATTGAAGGTGGTTGGCATGACACGCCTGGCAGGCCTGGTGCTGATCGCGCTTGGTGCACAAATCACCCTGGGCATCAGCAACGTGCTGTTCCATCTGCCGCTGCCGGTGGCCGTCGCGCATAACGCGGGCGGCGCGGCGCTGTTGCTGACCATGGTGCTGGTCAATTACCACGCCCGAACCAGTCTGGTTCGGGTCAAGCAACCAGCGCGCTGGCACTTCAGCCCGCGTAAACACTCAGCCGGGCCCATAACAACAAAAGGAGAGACGCCATGGCGATTCTGATCGGCGAACGTCCCAGTCAGGCGATCTGGCGTGACTACCTGGAACTGACCAAACCCAAAGTGGTGGTGCTGATGCTCATCACTTCACTGGTGGGAATGTTCCTCGCGACCCGTGCCGGCGTGCCGTGGACGGTGCTGATTTTCGGCAACCTGGGCATTGCCCTGTGTGCCGGTGGCGCGGCAGCGGTCAATCATGTGGTGGACCGGCGCATCGACGCGATCATGGCGCGCACCCATAAACGGCCGCTGGCCGAAGGCCGGGTTTCGCCGACCGCCGCACTAACGTTCGCGCTGGTATTGGCGGCCCTCGGGCAAGCCATGCTGCTGGCGTTTACCAACCCGCTGACCGCGTGGCTGACCCTGGCTTCGTTGCTCGGCTATGCGGTGATCTACACCGGATTCCTCAAGCGTGCGACCCCGCAGAACATCGTCATCGGTGGCCTGGCGGGCGCTGCGCCACCGTTGCTCGGCTGGACCGCTGCCACCGGTCACGTCAGCGCTGAGCCGCTGCTGCTGGTGCTGATCATCTTCGCCTGGACCCCGCCGCACTTCTGGGCGCTGGCGATCCATCGCAAGGAGGAATACGCCAAGGCCGATATTCCGATGCTGCCGGTCACCCATGGCGAGCACTACACCAAGATTCATATCCTGCTTTATACCTTCGCGCTGCTTGCTGTCAGCCTGATGCCCTACGTGATCCACATGAGCGGCACGCTCTACCTGGTCTGCGCGCTCGGGCTGGGTGCGCGGTTTCTGCAATGGGCCGTGGTGCTGTACCGTGGCACTCGGCCGCACGCGGCGATCAACACGTTCAAGTACTCTATTTACTACCTGTTCCTGCTGTTTATCGCCCTGCTCGTAGACCACTACTTATTGTTGAACCTATGACTCGAACCCAGAAAACCGTCTTCATTCTCGTCGCCCTGGTCGCACTGATCCTGGGCCTGACCGTCAACAAGGTACTGTCCGGGAAAAACCAGGGCGATCCGACCGCGCTGATCGACGCCGGCATCATTTTGCTGCCGCAGAGCCGTAATCTGCCGGAAGTGACGATGACCAATCAGGACGGCCAGCCGGTCACGATCAATGAATTGAAGGGCAAGTGGAGCCTGCTGTTTTTTGGCTACACCTTCTGCCCGGACATCTGCCCGACCACTCTCGCCCAACTGCGACAGATCAAGAGCGAATTGCCGCCCGAGGCGGTGGATAAACTGCAAGTCGTGCTGGTCAGCGTCGACCCTAATCGCGATACGCCCAAGCAGCTCAAGCAGTACCTGGGTTATTTCGACCCGCAGTTCGTCGGCCTGACCGCGGCGTCGACCGAAGAGCTGCAAAAGGTCGCCAACGCGGTGAGCATTCCGTACATTCCGGCGGACACCAGCAAGCCGAACTACACCGTCGACCACAGTGGCAACCTCGCGGTGATCGGGCCGGACGGCACCCAGCGCGGCTTCATCCGCGCGCCGTTGAACAATGCGAAGCTGGTGGCGCAGTTGCCGGTGATGCTCAAACGCAATTGAGCAACACAAAACCCTGTGGGAGCGAGCAAGCCCGCTCCCACAGGGGTCTATATTTCAAAGGCATAAAAAAGGGGACGCACTTGGCGTCCCCTTTTTCGTTGCAGCAGTTCTATCAGAACGCCGGCACTACCGCGCCTTTGTACTTCTCGAGAATGAAGGCCTTCACTTCCGGGCTGTGCAGGGCCGCCACCAGTTTCTTCATCGCTTCGCTGTCCTTGTCGTCCGGACGAGCCACCAGGATATTCACGTACGGCGAGTCGCTGCCTTCGATGACCAGTGCATCCTTGGCCGGATCGAGCTTGGCTTCCAGCGCGTAGTTGGTGTTGATCAGCGCCAGGTCGACCTGAGTCAGCACACGCGGGATGGTCGCGGCTTCCAGTTCGCGGATTTTCAGGTCCTTGGTGTTCTCGGTGATGTCCTTGACGGTCGACAGGATGTTGTTCGAATCCTTCAACTTGATCACGCCGGCCTTGGCCAGCAGCAACAGAGCACGGCCGCCATTGGTGGCGTCGTTCGGGATCACCACGTTGGCGCCGCCAGGTAGTTCAGCGAGGGTTTTGTACTTGCTGGAGTAAGCGCCCAGGGGCTCCAGGTGCACGCCGGCAACCGACACCAGGTTGGTGCCCTTGGCCTTGTTGAACTCATCGAGGTACGGCTGGTGCTGGAAGAAGTTGGCGTCCAGGCGCTTTTCCGCGACCTGCACGTTCGGCTGGATGTAGTCGGTGAAGACCTTGACCTTCAGGTCCACGCCTTCTTTGGCCAGGGCCGGCTTCACGAATTCGAGGATCTCGGCGTGTGGTACCGGGGTGGCCGCGACGGTCAGGGTTTCAGCGTGGGCAGAGAACGCGGCAACGGCCGCGAAGGCCACGATCAGTTTTTTCATTCAGCTAACTCCATGTGGGGCGCCCGCTTGGCGCCTGCCAGCGAATGGCCGGCTCATGTCTTACTTACGGGAAAAGTGGACGACCAATTTGTCGCCAACGGTTTGCAGTACCTGAACCAGTACCAGCAGCAACACCACTGTCACCACCATCACATCGGTCTGAAAACGCTGGTAGCCGAAGCGGATCGCCAGGTCACCCAGACCACCGGCGCCCACCACACCGGCCATCGCCGTGTAGGACACCAGTGTAATGGCAGTCACCGTAATCGCCGCGAAGATGCCCGGGCGAGCTTCCGGTAGCAAGGCATTGGTGATGATCTGCCGCGTGGTCGCGCCCATGGCCTGGGTCGCCTCGATGATGCCGCGATCGACTTCGCGCAGGGCGGTTTCCACCAGGCGGGCAAAGAATGGCGTGGCACCCACCACCAGCGGCGGGATCGCACCGGCAACACCGAGGGACGTGCCGGTGATCAACACGGTGAACGGAATCATCACGATCAGCAGGATGATGAACGGCAGCGAACGCAGAATGTTCACCACCAGCGACAACATCGCATAGACGCCTTTGGCTTCCAGCAACTGGCGCGGACTGCACAGGAACAGCAGCACGCCCAGCGGCAAGCCGAGCAGCACGGTGAACAACAGCGAACCGCCGAGCATCAGCAGGGTGTCGCCAGTGGCCAGCCAGATTTCGAGCCAGTCGATATTGGCGAAGAAACTTGTCAGGGCTTCCATTAGCGCAGCACCTCCATGTGGACGTCGGCTGCGGTGAAGCTGGCGAAGGCCGCTTCCATGTCACCGCCGGTCACGGCCAGGGTCAGTTGCCCGTAAGGGACGTCTTTGATGCGATCGATTCGACCGGCAAGGATGCTGTAGTCCACGCCCGTTTCGCGGGCGACTGTACCCAGCAAAGGTGCGTAGGTCGCTTCGCCCTGGAAGGTCAGACGTACGATGCGGCCCGGGACATGGGCAAAGTCGTCACGCTGTTCGCTTTCGTCGATGTGCTCGTCTTCTTGCACGAAGCGCTTGGTGGTCGGGTGCTTCGGATGCAGGAACACCTCGGCCACCGAACCTTGCTCGACGATCACGCCTGCATCCATTACTCCGACCTGGTCGCAGACCCGGCGGATCACGTCCATTTCATGGGTGATCAGCACGATGGTCAGCTTCAACTCGCGATTGATCTCGGCCAGCAACTGCAGGACCGACGCCGTGGTTTGCGGATCAAGGGCGCTGGTGGCTTCATCGCACAGCAAAATTTTTGGCTTGGTCGCCAGGGCGCGTGCAATGCCGACGCGCTGCTTTTGCCCACCGGATAATTGCGCCGGGTATTTGTTGGCGTGATCGGACAAGCCGACCCGGGCCAGCAATTCGGCGACGCGACGGTCGATGTCGCTGCGGGACAGTTCACCAGCCAGCGTCAGCGGCAGCGCGACGTTGTCGGCAACGGTCTTGGAGGCCAACAGGTTGAAGTGCTGGAAAATCATCCCGACCTGCTGACGGAAGCGGCGCAGGCCGTTGGCGTCCAGGGCCGTGACTTCTTCGCCGTCGACGATGATCTTGCCGCCACTGGCGTTTTCCAGGCGATTGATCAGACGCAGCAGGGTACTTTTTCCTGCGCCGGAATGACCGATCAAGCCGAAAACCTGCCCGTTCTCAATCGTCAGACTGGTCGGATGCAGGGCGGGGATTTCCTTACCGGCGACGCGGTAGGTTTTATGGACGTTTTGAAACTCGATCACGTAGCGAACCTTGTGGGGCGCGTTAGAAAAGGGTCAGCGGTTAGCCGGGCGCGCATTTTAGCCTGTCCGTATAGAGGTTCTTAGCATTTATTTCGCATTTGTCCTGTCATTTGGCAATAACGCGGAGGCGAAGGCCAAAGGAATGCCGGCTTGAAATCCTCTTGCGAGGAAGGGCGTCTTCACAAGCAAACCCTCTCCCACAATGGTTCTGCGTCGGTCACAGATCCAGTGTGGGAGCGAGTCTGCTCGCGATGCTTTCAGGGTTTGCGCGGACTCAGCACTATCTGCGCCGGAACACTGCGCAAAATCTGCCGCTCCAGCTTCAGATCAAACTCAGGATCGAGCTTCTTCACCCGTTTGGTCAGCAAATTAGCCAGCCAAGGGTAATCATTGGTGCGCGGAGCCTGAATGCTCACGTCGCACTGAAAATTCACCACATCGGCGGCGATGGCGTCCAGTTGGCGACGCAATTTGCCCATATCGTTGATATTCAGCGCGACCGTGGTGCTTTCAGCCGTTAGATCGATGACCTTGGCTTTTGGCCTGGCTTCGGCAGCCTTGAGGTCGGCTTCGGCTTTTTCCAGCTCGGCCTTGCGCGCCTGGGCAATCGAGCCGTTGACTCCACCGGTCAGCGCCGGAGCCTTGGGCATCAATGCGCGGGCACGGCTCAGGGCGGTCGCGGCGGCATCCACGTCACCCTTTTGCAACACGATCTGGCTGCGGCGCAGATAGGCTTCGGCCAGTTGCCGCTGGTACTGCTCAAGGGAAGCATCGGTAGGCGATTCGGCCTGCAAGGCTGCCAATTGGTCTTCGGCGGTCGCCAGTTCATCGCTGGCGATGTTTTGTTCCAGCTGTACGATGGCCGTGGCCCGCGCATCCGCGGCCGCGGTGGCCGCCGGTGGCGTGCTTTGGCAGGCGCCCAGCAGCAAAGAAAATGCGACAAGGAGCAGATAACGGGAGGCGAACGACTTCATTCCTGCGACTCTCTATTTGCGCAAAAAACGAGCAAGTCTACACCCCTCGACGGGGCAGAACAAAACTCAGCAGAAACAGCACGGCGGCTGCCACCACAATCGACGGGCCGGCGGGGGTGTCCTTGAACCAGGACAGTGCCAGCCCGCCACACACGGCGAGTATGCCCAGCAGGCTCGCGCCCAGTGCCATCTGCTCCGGTGAGCGGGCATGACGTTGTGCCGCGGCAGCCGGGATGATCAGCAACGAAGTTATCAGCAACACGCCAACGATTTTCATCGCCACGGCAATCACTACGGCGATCAACAGCATCAGGGCCAGGCGCAATCCAGCCACCGGCAAGCCTTCGACCCTGGCCAGTTCTTCATGCACGGTGATCGCCAGTAATGGGCGCCACAACGCAACCAGCAACCCCAGTACCGCAGCGCTCCCGCCGAGAATCCAGGCCAGATCGGTTGGACTGATTGCCAGCAGGTCGCCGAACAGATAGGCCATCAGGTCGATCCGCACTTCGTGCATGAAGCTTAGTACCACCAGGCCCAGAGAGAGCGTGCTGGGTGCGAGAATCCCCAAAAGCGTATCGGATGCCAAAGGCTGGCGTTGTTGCAATGTCACCAGCAACACCGCCAACAGCAAGCAGCCAACGGTGACGGCAACGGTCGGGCTGACATCCAGCAGGAAGCCCAGAGCCACGCCGAGCAATGCCGCGTGGGACAGGGTGTCGCCAAAATAGGCCATGCGCCGCCAGACCACGAAAGACCCCAGCGGGCCTGCAACGACGGCCAGGGCCAGGCCTGCAAGCAGGGCGTAGAGCAGAAAATCAGCCATGCTTGCAGCTATCTCCGTGAACATGGTTATGGCCCGACGCGGGCGCCTTGACCACCGAGCCATGCAAGTCGTGGGCGTGGTCGTGATGGTGGTGATAAATCGCCAGGCTTTGTGCGTTTTTTCCGAACAGCTCGACGAAAGCCGGATCGCCGCTGACCTGCTCGGGATGGCCGGAGCAGCAGACGTGACGATTAAGGCAAACCACCTGATCCGTGGTGCTCATCACCAGATGCAAATCATGGGAGACCATCAGCACGCCGCAACCGTGGCGGTCGCGCAGGCGGGTAATCAGGCTGTACAGCTCCGCCTGGCCGGCCACGTCGACACCCTGTACCGGTTCGTCGAGTACCAGCAGTTCAGGTTCGCGCAACAAGGCCCGGGCCAGCAACACGCGTTGCATTTCGCCACCGGAAACGCTTTGCACCGGGCTGTCGATCACCTGTTCGGCGCCGACTTCCTTGAGTGCCGCCAGGGCCATCGCGCGGTCCACGCCTGGCACCAGGCGCAAGAAGCGCAGGACCGACAGCGGGAGGGTCGGATCGACATGAAGTTTTTGCGGCATGTAACCGACCCGCAGCTTCGGCTTGCGCCAGACACTGCCGCTGTCCGGTTTCAACAGGCCGAGCACGGCACGCACCAGTGTGGTCTTGCCGGCGCCGTTGGGGCCGATCAGGGTAACGATCTGCCCCGGCTCGACGCTCAGCTCAATGTTGTCCAGCACCGGTTGCCCGGCGAACGTTACGGCAACCTGCTCAAGACGGATCAGTGCGTTGCTCATCAAGCCCCCTGGCAGCCCGAGCAGAGACCGACCACTTCGACGGTCTGGCCTTCGACGACAAACCCGACATCCCTGGCGCTGGCGATGATCGCGTCACTGATGGACTTTTGCTCAAGTTCGATCGCAGCGTGGCATTCACGGCAGATCAGGAACTGACCCTGGTGAGCATGTTCCGGGTGATTGCAGCCGATGAAGGCGTTGAGCGAGGAAATGCGATGGACCAGGCCGTTTTCCAGCAGGAAGTCCAGCGCGCGGTACACCGTCGGCGGCGCGGCGCGGCGGCCGTCCTGCTCGCTGAGAACCGCGAGAATGTCGTAGGCACCCAGGGGCTTGTGGCTTTGCCACACCAGTTCCAGCACTCGCCGGCGCAAGGCGGTCAGGCGCAGGCCTTGACGTGCGCACAGGGCATCGGCCTCGGACAAAGCGCTGTGAACGCAATGTGAGTGGTCGTGGGGGCGGCTGGCAATCGGTGTTTTTAGCATGAGCGGCGACGAGTTTTGTGAGAGACGTTATTATGTTACTCGTTCTCGCCTCTTCGAGTAGTCATCGTGTCCCGACTTTTTTCTATCTTTGTCGCATTTGTCGCAAGTTTTCTGTTGATCGGTTCGGCGCAAGCCGAGGTCAAGGTTCTTACCAGCATCAAGCCTCTGCAATTGATCGCCGCGGCCGTGCAGGACGGCGTGGCGATTCCTGAGGTTTTGCTGCCGCCGGGTGCCTCGCCGCATAACTATGCGTTGCGCCCATCCGACGTGCGCAAGGTGCAATCGGTGGACTTGCTGTACTGGATCGGCCCGGACATGGAAGGTTTCCTGCCGCGCGTGCTCAATGGTCGTACATTGCCCAGCGTCGCCGTGCAGGACCTGCCGGGTATGAAACTGCGCCGCTTTGCCGAAGATAGCCACTCCCACGCCGAAGAAGCCGACGAACATGATCACGATCACCGTCCGGGTAGCCTGGATGCGCATTTGTGGCTGTCGCCGGTTAACGCTCGGGTCATTGCCGCGAAAATGGCAGCTGACCTGAGTGCCGCCGATCCTGACAATGCTGCGCGTTATCAGAGCAACCTGAAAGCCTTCGACGAGCGTCTCGATGCACTGGATGCGCGCCTGAAGAAGCGCCTGGCCGATATTCAGGGCAAACCCTACTTCGTGTTCCACGAAGCCTTCGATTACTTCGAGGACGCTTACGGCCTCAAGCACGCGGGTGTGTTCAGTGTCGCGGCCGAAGTGCAACCCGGTGCCCAGCACGTCGCGACAATGCGTGCGCGCTTGCAGGAAGTCGGCAAGACCTGCGTGTTCAGCGAGCCACCGCTGCGTCCGCGTCTGGCGGAAACCCTGGTAGCCGGGTTGCCGGTGAAACTGGCTGAGCTGGATGCGCTGGGCGGGTATACGCCGGCCACCGCTCAAGGGTATGAGCAGGTGCTGGAGAAGCTGGGCAATGATCTGGCGGGGTGCCTGGAGTCACTGTAACTCAACATTTGCGGTGCCCCATTCGCGAGCAAGCCCGCTCCCACATTAGACCGGGTTCTTCCAGATGGAATGCGGTCAAATGTGGGAGCGGGCTTGCTCGCGAAGCTTTTAGAGGGCGAACGGCAAAGGCGTGTTGACTGTCTGCCTCTGTGCCAATCGCAATTGAAATTCCATCGGATCGTGAATCAACACATCCTGCCCGGCAAATGACTCCGCCGCGATCAACCGCGACAACCAGAACCGTACGCAAGCCACCCGCAACATGGTCGGCCACAACTCGGCTTCGGCAGCGGTGAACGGTCGCAAGGCCGCGTAAGCGCCCAGCAAGGCCCGCGCTCGCGGTCCATCGATCACGCCGTCGTCGTCCGAGCACCAGTCGTTCAGGGCAATCGCCACGTCGTAGAGCATCGGCCCGGAGCAGGCGTTGTAGAAATCGATCAGCCCGGTCAGGTGCGTGCCTTCGAACATCGCGTTGTCGCGGAACAGGTCGGCGTGAATGTTCGCCCGCGGCAGAGCCAGGATTTTTTCCTTCTGCCGGGTGATTTCATCCAGCGCCCGTTGCAGCAGGTCTTTCTGTTCGGCACCGAGGTGTGACAGAAACTGCGTGCCCTCTTCCAGCATCCAGTCCAGGCCGCGATCGGTTTTGCGCTTGATCATGTTGCCCTGGGTCGCCAGATGCAGATGGCCGAGCAACTCACCGACCTGCGCGCAATGTTGCGCGTTGGCTTGCTTGATGTGCTTGCCGGCCAGGCGCGGTTGCAGCAAGGCAGGTTTGCCCGCCAGTTCGCGCAGGGCCACGCCGTCGGTGGTGCGCAGGGCGTAAGGCACCGGCAGGTCGGCGCCGTGCAGCACGTCGAGCAGTTCGATAAAGAACGGCATTTCCTGAACCGGACCGCGCTCGACCAGGGTCAGGACGAATTCGCCCTGCTCCAGGCTGATAAAGAAATTGGTATTTTCGCTACCGGCGGCAATCCCCTGGAAATCAAGCAGGCGGCCGAGGCCATAAGGGGCGAGAAAAGCTTCCAGCTCGGGCCGAGCCAGGGGGGTGAACACAGACATGTTTAAACTGCCAGTACGGGCGCCGCTGTTGAGCCAGCGCCGATTAAAGTTAAGGACGACTTACCACTTAAATATTTCCCACGCCGGAATCAGCATATCCGGGTAATCCGAGCGGATGAAGTTACCTTCTGATCCGTCGGCGCGTACCAGGAAATATGGCTTGCCGCCTTTGGGCGTGACTTTGATTGCATACAGGAAGCCGTTTTGGCGGTATTCCTGGATGAGCTTGTCCCCTTCCGTGCGGATCGTGACATCCGGCTCTGGTGTCGGCGCACCGTCCGCCGCCATGACGGCCAATGGGGCGATTGCAAACAAGCCAGCCAGCAACAGGCGATTTGGTGTGCGCATGATAACCTTGTCCCTTTGTCGTCAACGGTCCCGCTATTCTAGCGCCGGACCCGCCGAAAAGGTTGATCCTGCTCATGAGCCAAGCCCCCCTCGTCCTGGTGGACGGTTCTTCTTACCTCTACCGCGCCTTTCACGCGCTGCCGCCGCTGACCACGTCCAAAGGCCTGCCGACCGGCGCGGTCAAGGGCGTGTTGAACATGCTCAAGAGCCTGCGCAAGCAGTATCCGGACAGTCCGTTCGCCGTGGTGTTCGACGCCAAGGGTGGGACTTTTCGCGATGACATGTACGCCGAATACAAGGCCAACCGTCCGAGCATGCCTGACGATATGCGCGTGCAGATCGAGCCGCTGCACCAGAGCGTGATCGCCCTGGGCTTCCCGCTGCTGTGCGTCGAAGGCGTCGAGGCCGATGACGTGATCGGCACCTTGGCCCGCAGCAGCGCGGCGGCGGATCGTCCGGTGATTATCTCCACTGGCGACAAGGACATGGCGCAACTGGTCGACGGCCACATTACCTTGGTCAACACCATGACCGGTAGCAGCATGGACGTGGAGGGCGTGAAGGAGAAATTCGGCGTCGCTCCGGAGCAGATCATCGATTATCTGGCTCTCATGGGCGATTCTTCCGACAATATTCCCGGTGTTCCGGGTATCGGCCCGAAGACGGCTTCAGGCCTGCTGGTCGGTGTGAATGGCGGCCTGACCGAGCTCTATGCACAGCTCGATATCGTGCCGACCCTGCCGATTCGCGGCGCCAAGACTCTGCCGGCCAAGCTCGAAGAGCACAAGGAGATGGCATTCCTCTCCTATCAACTGGCAACGATCAAGGTCGACGTGCCACTGGACATCGGTCTCGATGACTTGCAGATGGGTGCGGAAGATCCGGACAAGCTGTTCGAGCTCTACACCCTGCTGGAGTTCAAGAGCTGGCTGAACGATCTGCAGCGGGACGCCAAGCGTATCGAACTGAGCAGCGCTGCCGAGCCTGAGCCGGCGGTTGATCTGTTTAGCGCTGTCGAGGCCGAAGCACCCGTTGTGGCCGCTGAAGCCCAATATGAAACCATCCTCGATCAGGCGCGATTCGATGCCTGGCTGGAAAAGCTGAACAAGGCCAGGCTGTTTGCCTTCGACACTGAGACCACCGGCATCGATGCGCAGCAGGCAAAACTGGTGGGCCTGTCGTTCGCGGTTCAGGCCAACGAAGCGGCTTACATCCCGTTGACCCATTCTTACATCGGCGTGCCGCAGCAGCTGGATCGCGACACTGTTCTGCGCGCGCTCAAGCCGATACTGGAAGACCCGAACAAGCTCAAGGTCGGCCAGCACGCCAAGTTCGACATGAACATCCTGGCCAACTGCGCCATCGGCGGCGATCAGGACAACGGCATCACCGTACGCGGCATTGCCTTCGACACCATGCTTGAGTCCTATGTACTCAATTCCACGGCCACGCGCCATGACATGGACAGCCTCGCGCAGAAGTATCTGGACCACACCACGGTAAGTTTCCAGGACATCGCCGGCAAAGGTGTGAAACAGCTGACGTTCGATCAGATCGCCCTGGAGCAGGCCGGACCTTACGCCGCCGAAGATGCGGATATCACCTTGCGTCTGCACCAGACCCTGTTCGAAAAACTCTCGGCCATTCCGAGCCTGGCCAGTGTGCTGACTGACATCGAAATCCCGTTGGTGCCGGTACTGGCGCGTATCGAGCGCCAGGGCGCATTCGTCGACGCCGCCCTGCTGGGTGTGCAAAGCATCGAGCTGGGCGACAAGATGGTGGCGCTGGAGCGCGAAGCCTTCGAGATCGCCGGCGAGGAGTTCAACCTCGGTTCGCCCAAGCAACTTGGCGTGATCCTTTACGAGAAGCTCGGCCTGCCGGTATTGAAGAAAACCGCCAAGGGCCAGCCGTCCACCGCCGAAGAAGTGCTGGCCAAGCTGGCAGAAGACGACTATCGATTGCCGAAAGTGCTTATGGAATACCGCTCCATGAGCAAGCTCAAAAGCACCTACACCGACCGTCTGCCGGAGCAGATCAACCCGCGTACCGGGCGAATCCATACCTCGTACCACCAGGCGGTGGCGTCCACCGGGCGATTGTCCTCCAGCGATCCGAACCTGCAGAACATCCCGGTGCGCACCGCCGAAGGGCGTCGCATCCGCCAGGCCTTTGTGGCCCCGGCCGGTTACAAGCTGCTGGCGGCGGACTATTCGCAGATCGAACTGCGGATCATGGCGCACCTGTCCCGGGATGAAGGGCTGATGAACGCCTTCCGCCACAACCTGGATGTGCACACCGCGACCGCCGCCGAAGTGTTCAAGGTCGAGTTGGCCGAGGTGACCTCCGACCAGCGCCGCAGTGCCAAGGCGATCAACTTCGGTCTGATCTACGGCATGGGCGCGCAGAAGCTCGGCAAGGACATCGGCGTCGACACCAAGACCGCCAAGGCCTACATCGATACCTACTTCGCCCGCTACCCTGGCGTTCGCCAGTACATGGACCGCACGCGTGCCCAGGCCGCCGAGCAAGGTTATGTCGAGACGTTCTTCGGCCGTCGCCTGTATCTGCCGGACATCAACTCCAACAAGCCGCAAGAGCGCGCCGCCGCCGAACGCACGGCGATCAACGCGCCAATGCAAGGCACCGCTGCGGACATCATCAAGAAAGCCATGGTCGCGGTGGATAACTGGCTGACCGCGTCTGGTCTCGACGCCAAAGTCATTCTGCAGGTGCACGATGAACTGGTGCTTGAGGTGCGTGAAGACCTGGTCGACCAGGTCCGCGATGAAATTCGCGTGCACATGAGCGAGGCCGCGAAACTGGATGTCCCGTTGCTGGTCGAAGTGGGTATTGGAAATAACTGGGATGAGGCTCACTGAGGCTTGTAGGAGCGAGCTTGCTCGCGATGGAGCGTCAGATACATCGATTTCGACTGAAATTCCATCGCAAGCAAGCTCGCTCCTACAGAAAACTGTCGTGTTCTGCTGCGGCATAGAGCCGCGGCAGAAGGCGCAGGTCGTTTAGACCGGAAGATAATCAGAGTTATTCCAAAGCTATTTGAAAAAAATCTGAACTAATCTTGCGAACCACCACTCAGAGATACTGAATGGCTGGTGAAGCCCTTCGATGCTCCTATGTTGTGTTAAGTGTTGGCAGATATCTGGACCCCGCCCTAGCGGTCTAGAGCTTGAACCCCGGAACTTCTCCCTCCCCATATGAAGTCCGGGGTTTTTTTTGCCTGGCGAAAACTGTCCGTGATGCGCTCATGCTGCGTTAAAAGCGCGGCTCGAAATGCTCATTTAGGCCCCTAAACTCCGCTTTCGAGCCGCGCTTTTGCCTTGCCTGAGCGCACCACAAACAGTTTTTGATATTTATTGAATCTCTACCTCGGCACCCTTGTCCGCCAGTTCCATCCAGCCTGCAAGCACTGTGTAGGCTTCTTCCAGGCCCATGCGCTTGGGGGCCGAGAACAGCTGGATCGTCACGAGATCGCCCCAGCCCTTGCGGATTTCCGCCTGAACCTTGAGCAGCGTGTTCTTGGCCGCGCCATAGGTCAGCTTGTCCGCCTTGGTCAGCAGAATGTGCATCGGCATGCCGGCAGCCACGGCCCAGTCGAGCATCAGCAGGTCGAAATCGGTCATCGGATGGCGGATGTCCATCATCAGGATCAGACCTTTCAAACTCTCGCGCCCACCCAGATAAGCCTCGAGGTGACGCTGCCAGTGTTGCTTGAGCGGGATCGGTACTTTTGCATAACCGTAGCCCGGCAGGTCGACCAGACGGCGTTCATCGTCTAGCTTGAAGAAATTCAACAGTTGCGTGCGCCCCGGGGTTTTCGAGGTGCGCGCCAGGCTGGCGTGGGTCAGGGTGTTCAAGGCACTCGACTTGCCGGCGTTGGAACGCCCGGCGAAGGCGACTTCGAAGCCCTCGTCATCCGGACATTGGTCGACTTTGGCGGCGCTGAGCATGAAGGTGGACTGTTGGCACAGACCGAGGATGGGATTCTTGAGTTGCATGGGATTTCCGATGTGGGCGGCGCCAGGAATGGGCGCGGCAAGCAGTGTCGCTTCCGTTTCAGTGACGCCAGTATATAATGCCGCAGATTTTGTGTGCGCTTTGTCCCAGCGTAGGATGAAGTTCACGAGAGCGACAGACCTTGATTGCGCACTAGAACGCAGCTCGCTCTCAACCCTGAAAAGGTCGTTTTATGACGAAATGGCTGCTAGCTGCCGGTGTCATGATGCCGCTTTACAGCGCTCAGGCTACACAGGATCCGGAAGCTGTGTACAACCGTGTTTGTGGTGCCTGTCATTCCGGCCAACTCCCCATGGCGCCGAAAAAAGGCGATCAGGAAGCTTGGACGCCGAGGTTGGCGAAAGGTATGGAGACGCTGGTGCAACACGTGACCCAGGGTTTCAAGGCGATGCCGCCGCGTGGTTTGTGCATGGACTGCAGTGCCGAGGATTACCAAGCCATCATCCTCTGGATGAGCGAGTAAACCCGGCCCATAACTCTTAACCCTTAGCCGTAGTTGGATTAGCTGATGAAGAAATTGATCGTGAGTCTGCTGTTGACCGTGGGCATCTCAGGCTTCGCCCATGCTGCAGGTGAGGCAGTACAACCGGGTGATGCAAAAGTCGGCCAGGCCAAAGCCGCCGTATGTGGCGCCTGCCACGGCCCGGATGGCAACAGCATGGCGCCAAACTTTCCAAAACTGGCCGGTCAAGGTGAACGCTACCTGACCAAGCAATTGCACGATATCAAGTCGGGCAAGCGCACCGTTCTGGAAATGACCGGCCTGCTGACCAACCTGAGCGATCAGGACCTGGCGGACATCGCCGCCTACTTCGCCAGCCAGAAAGGCAGCGTCGGTGCCGCCGATCCGAAAGTCGTGGCTCGCGGTGAAGCACTGTTCCGCGGCGGTGATCTGACCAAGGGCATGCCAGCCTGCACCGGTTGCCACTCGCCAAATGGCGCGGGCAACGCACCCGCCGGTTTCCCGCACCTGGGCGGCCAGCACGCTCAGTATATCGCCAAGCAACTGACCGATTTCCGCAAGGAAGAAGGCGGCCGCAACAACGACGGCGACACCAAACCGATGCAGACCATTGCCAAAAAGCTGAGCGACGAAGACATCGCCGCGGTGTCCAGCTACATTCAAGGCCTGCATTAAGGCCGGCGGATCGGGCGTTGAACGGGGTGCTTATTACCTGCAACGTTAACGCTCGATTAATCCGTCCCGGCAAGTATAAAAAGGGTGGCTTTGGCCGCCCTTTTTTGTGGCCGCTGCCGTTACACTACAGAACTCAAGCCCGCCAAGATCTGTCTGATGACAAGTCGCGCGAGGCGAAAAAATTTGTCCAGGAGTGAAGCATGCGTAATCTGATCATCAGCGCCGTTTTTGCCGCTGCCAGCCTGTTCGGCATGACTGCCCAGGCCGCTGAAGCCCCCGCCGCACCTTATGTCGAGCTGAGCAATCCGGTTCCGGTCGCCGTGCCTGGCAAGATCGAAGTGGTCGAGCTGTTCTGGTACGGCTGCCCGCATTGCTACGCCTTCGAGCCCGTGATCAATCCATGGGTCGAGAAACTGCCGACGGACGTGAATTTCGTACGCATTCCAGCCATGTTCGGTGGCGCGTGGGATGCTCACGGTCAGATGTTCCTGACCCTTGAAGCCATGGGTGTCGAGCACAACGTTCACGCCGCGGTGTTCAACGCAATCCAGAAAGAACACAAGAAACTGACCGACAAGGATGACATGGCCGACTTCCTCGCTACCCAAGGCGTGGACAAGGAAAAGTTCCTCGCGACGTTCGACTCTTTCGCCATCAAGGGGCAGATCGTCAAGGCGCGTGAACTGGCCAAGAAGTATGAAATCTCCGGTGTTCCAACCATGATCGTCAACGGCAAGTACCGCTTTGACGTAGGCTCTGCCGGCGGTGCGGAACAGGCCCTGCAACTGGCCGACAAACTGATCGACAAAGAGCGAGCGGCTAACAAGGCTGCCGCCAACTAAGGGCAGTCACTGCCATGCGCCGATGGGGTACTGAACGCATCGTTGGCCTGCATGATCCACGGGTCAACGAGCATCATCTGGAGTCCGCGGGCTTGCCCGCAGACAGTCGTCTGCGCTTGCTCAGTTTCAATATCCAGGTCGGTATCAGTACCGAGCGCTATCGGCATTACCTGACCCGGGGCTGGCAGCATTTGCTGCCACACACCGGGCGTGCCGACAATCTGCAGAAAATCGGCAATCTGCTGGGCGACTTCGATCTGGTCGCCTTGCAGGAGGCCGATGGCGGCAGCCTGCGATCAGGCTACGTCAATCAGGTTGAACACCTGGCCCAACTCGGCGCCTTTCCCTACTGGTATCAACAACTCAATCGCAATCTCGGTCGCCTGGCCCAGCACAGCAATGGCGTGCTCAGCCGATTGCGCCCGTGGGCCATTGAAGATCATCCGTTGCCGGGGCCAAAGGGTCGCGGAGCCATTCTGGTACGGTTCGGCGAAGGCCCGGAAGCGCTGGTGGTGGTCATGATGCACCTGGCATTGGGCGCCCGGGCGCGCAGCCTGCAACTGGCCTACATCCGCGACCTGATTGGCGACTACAAGCACCAGGTACTGATGGGCGACATGAACACCCATGCCAGTGACCTGCTGCACAACTCCGCGTTGCGCGATCTCGGTCTGCTCGCGCCGCAACTGGAAGCGACGTTCCCCAGCTGGCGCCCACAGCGCTGCCTGGACCATATCCTGCTGAGCCCGAGCCTGACCCTGGAAAAGGTCGAGGTGCTGGCACAGCCCATTTCCGATCACCTGCCGGTCGCGGTAGAGATTCGTCTGCCGGGTTCGCTCACGGCCGATGCATTGCCCGCGTTGAGTCCTGCCCCTCGCGGATCCCATGAATGAGCGACGAAGCACAGCGCTGGAAAGAAAAATACCTCCAAAGCATCGAACAGCAGGAAAAGCTCGAACGTCGCTGGGATGCGCGGCTCGACTTGCTGCGTCGTGGACTGGTGCGCAGCACCCTGGCGGCCGAAGGTACTGACCGCGCCGTTGACCTATGCATGAAGGAAATGCGCGAGGTCGTGCGTACCGACGACATGGACGCCGGCCTGGCCGCACTGATTCCACGCCTGGAAAAGGCTGTGCTCGACTCGGAGCAGCGTCGGGAAACCCGGGTCAACCAGACCAGTGCCGCCCTGACCGCGCTGGTCACTCAGCTGCAAACATTGCCGCTGCCGCGGGATGTGAGCCGACCACTCAAGAGTTTCGCCAAGCAACTGGATGCGCGGGTCAGTCAGGCACGTGAGATACCCTTGTTGCTCAGCGAGCTGAGTGGCTTGCAAGGCAAGGCCCTGAGCCAGCTGGAGGCCCCGACGGAACCCGGTCGGCCGGGCTTGCTGCAGCGGTTGTTCGGCGGTCGTGAAGCGGAGGAGACGGCGACTTCTCCTGCGCCGGCCGCCCTTGTAACCGAGAGCCCTGCGGCGAATATCGAGTCGACCCCGCTCGTCATTGAGCCGGCTATCTTCGAAGTACCTGCTGCTGAGCGAGTTGAAGGCGAGTCCGTGCCCACCGAGCCGGCAGCCGTGGCTTTTGCACCTCCGGCTGTGGAGCCTCAACCAGTCAGCGCAGATGCGGCAGAAATCGAATCGGCCGAGAAACCGACTCCGGAAACCATCACGACACCGCCTGAGCCGGAAGCCAACCCTGATGAACTGACTGCGCAAGCATCGCCGGATAGCGTGCCCTTGCCTGCGATTCCAACGGAGGACGTGGTCGCCGCTGATCAGGCGCAATCCGGGCACGACATTCTCTACGCACTCCCGGATTCCCCCGAGCCCTCCTACAGCTCGGTGGCCAGCCACATCGAAGACACGCTGCTGGGTCTGCTTGAAGACCTGACATTGCCCGAACGTCATCGCCCGCAAGCCGAATCCATGCGCGATCGTCTGAAAAACGGTCTGAACTGGTACGAATTGCTGCCTATTCTCGACGACTTCGCCACGTTGATGCTGGCCATTACCGACAGCGGCCAGCACGAATTCGAAGCCTATCTGCAACGACTTAACGAGCGCCTCGAATCGTTCCAGAGCAACTTGCAGGCCGCCACCGCAGGACACGCCGACAACCGTTCGGCGGCGCGGCAGATGGACACGCAGATCCGCGAGCAGGTCGATGGCCTGCAAAGCAGCATGCAGGAAGCCGCGGACCTGGAAGATCTCAAGCACGTCCTGGAAAACCATCTCGAAGGCTTGCTGGGCACCATGGACCAGCACCAGAAGCAGCGCGATGAACGTGAGCAAGAGGTCGCTGCACGCCTGCACAGCCTGGCCGAGCGGGTCGCCCATATGGAGCAGGAGGCCCAGGGTTATCGCGAGCACCTTGAAGAGCAACGTCAGAAGGCATTGGTCGACCCGTTGACCGGCCTGCCCAACCGCGCGGCCTGGAGCGAGCGCCTGGATCATGAAGTTAAACAATGGCAGCAGCATGGCAACACGCTGATGCTGGCCATGCTCGACCTCGATCATTTCAAGCGCATCAACGATAACTACGGGCACCTGGCCGGTGACAAAGTGCTGAAAATCATTGCCAGCGTGTTGCGCAAACGTCTGCGCGGAACGGATTTCATTGCCCGGTTTGGCGGTGAAGAGTTTGTGCTGTTGATGCCATCCACGCTGCCGGCGGCGGGGCTGAAGCTGCTGGAAAGCTTGCGTGCCTCCATTGAGGCCTGTCCGTTCCACTTCAAGGGAGAGCCGGTGACCATCACCGTGTCTATCGGAATGACCGCGTTCAGGTCGGGTGAGCACAGCGATCAAGTGCTTAAAAGAGCCGATCAGGCGCTGTATCGCGCAAAAAATGCCGGTCGCAACCGGGTGGAACCGGGCTGACGATCATTTGTTCCATTTTGTTTAATTCGATGCGATTGCCGTCAGCTCGCAAGGCATTACGTTACACTGTTGCATTATTGTCTTGTGTGTACTGCCTTTCGCCATGAAATATTTTGCTCTGATCGTGTCACTGGTTCTGCTGGCCGGCTGTGCCAGCGGCCCTCGTTACGACACTAGCCACCCTTCGGCCAATCACGACAGCCGCGTGCAATTTGTGGTGGTGCATTACACCAATGCCTCGCTGGAGCGGTCGTTGCAACTGCTGACCCATGGTGAAGTCAGCAGCCATTACCTGATCGGTGACGACAAGGGCGCCACCATCTACAAGCTGATGGATGAAAACCTGCGGGCCTGGCACGCCGGGGAGAGCGAGTGGAATGGCCGGACCTGGCTGAATTCCAGTTCCATCGGTATCGAAATCGTCAACCCGGGCTTCAAGGACACCCCGACCGGGCGCGTGTGGTATCCCTTCACCGAAGATCAGGTCCAGTCGTTGATCGTGTTGCTCAAGGACATCAGCAAACGCCACGGCATAAGGCCTCGCGACATTATCGGCCATAGTGATATTGCACCATTGCGCAAGCTGGACCCGGGGCCGCTGTTCCCCTGGAAGCGTCTGGCCGCCGAAGGCCTGGGTATCTGGCCGAACGAACAATTGGTGGCGCGCCAGCAAATGCAGTTCGCCGAACAGTTGCCGAGCATCAGCTGGTTTCAGGCGCAATTGACCCGCCTGGGTTACGCCTCGCCACAAACTGGCGAGCTCGATGTCGCAACGCGGCATGTGATAGCGGCATTCCAGATGCATTTCCGCCCGGCGCGCTTCGATGGCACTCCGGATGCGCAAACTGCGGCGCTACTCCTGGTGTTGAATCAGACAAAATAATGACGCCCGCCCGACGGTCAGGGCTTTTTCCCAATCAGCAGCTATAACTCATTGGTAATACTTCGGATATTGCACAATGCCAGCTGCTCGAGAGACCTTCCCTGGTTGGTTCCGTCACCCCTGGTTCCTGGGGCTGATGTCTGCTGTCTTGAGCGCAACGTTATTGATGGCTGGCAGCCTGTTCGTCGCCATACACCAGGTCGAGCAAAACGAAAGCGAAGAAATGAATGCTCAGGGTGAGCGCTTCCTCGCCCGCCTGGAACAGCTCTTCGGGCAACTGCGTGAAAGCCTTGACGACCTTGAAGCGCAACCGTTGCGCGGCTGCGATGCTGAAATGATCGCGACCTTGCAACAGGTTACGTTCAATTATCGCTTCGTCTACGAAGCTGCCTACATGGACTCCTCGCGAATCTGCTCCAATCGACCTCGCCAGGAAGGGCTGTCGCTGATTCGATCGCCAGACATCAAGGGCCCGACTTACAGCTATTGGCTCAACACCACCACTGAACCCGATGAAAACCGCGCCGCGCTGATGCTCGGGCGCGGGAATTTCCGGGTCGCGACCTCTCGCGGGCATTTGACCGATATGGTCGACCTCTCTCCGGGCAGCAGCCTGCTGGTTGTCCTGGACCATGGTGCGCGCGCGATTCCGGTGTTGGGCGCTACTCAGACCTGGCCGCCGGTCGAGTCCTGGCCACCAAAAAACCGTGATGCGTTGCAGATCACCCAGACACGCCTGATATACCGCATGCCCACCGACAACCCGGAGTATCAATTGGTGTTGATCAGCCCGCGTAGCGGTATGCACATCCCCGCGGTCTGGTGGTGGCTGCTGCCGGCCAGCCTGGCGCTGGGCATATGCGTTGGGTTCCTGGTGTTTCTGCTGGTGCGCCAGCGGCAGTCGCTGGACGCCGAACTCACCGGCGCGATTCGCCGTGGCGAGTTGCAGGTGCTGTATCAACCGATCTTCGACCTCGATAGCCGCAACTGTGTCGGGGCTGAAGCGTTGCTGCGCTGGCGCAGGCCGGACGGTACCCTGACCAGTCCCGATCTGTTCATTCCGATGGCGGAGAACACCGGTCAGATTCGCCAGATGACGGACTTTGTCCTGCAACGCCTGCTCGAGCAACTCGGCCAGTTGCTGCGTGCCAACCCGCATCTGTATATCTCGGTCAATCTCGCGGCGTGTGATGTGATGGTTCCGCGGATCGGCCAGGTGATGGCTAGGCTGCTGACCCTGCACCGCGTCGCTGCGCGGCAAATTGCCTTTGAGGTCACCGAGCGCGGGCTGGTCGATGTGGTGGTGGCCCGGGAAAACCTGCAGTCCTTGCGGGATGTCGGGCACCAGGTGTTGATCGATGACTTTGGCACCGGCTATTGCAGCCTCGCCTATTTGCAAACCTTGCCGGTCGATTGCCTGAAAATCGACAAGGCGTTCATTGATGCGTTGGGCCATGACGCCGCCAGCAGCGGTGTGGCCCCGCACATCATTCATATGGCCCAGTCGCTGCACTTGAAGGTGATTGCCGAGGGCATCGAACATGAGGCCCAGGCCGAGTTCCTGAGCAGTGAAGGCGTGAAGTTCGGCCAGGGCTGGCTGTTCGCCCACGCGTTGAGCGCGGTTCAGTTCATTGAATTGATAACCCGGGGGCGACGCCTGGCTGGCCGGCGCCTGGATGACGAAGCGTGACCGCGACCTAAACGGTCAGCGCCATGTAGAACTGGGTACCCTGCCCCGGCCTTGAATAGACGCCCATCCGCCCGCCATGCAATTGCACGATTTCCTTGCACAAGGCCAGGCCGAGCCCGGCCCCGCCCTTCTTGCGCCCGACCTGCACGAATGGCTCGAAGATCCGCCCCTGCTGACCGTAGGCAATGCCTTCGCCGTTGTCCTCGACACTGATGATGACCCGGTCGCCGTGGCGCCGGGCCTGCAGGCGTATCCGCCCGCCGGAAGCGGTATGGCGCAAGGCGTTGTCGAGCAAGTTGTCGAGTACCCGGTCCAGCTGTGGCTGGTCGGCCTGCAACCGCGGCAAAGGCCCCTGCACTTCCACCAGCAGACTGATTTCCTTCTCTTCTGCCGATGTGGCAAAGCGTGACTGAGCCTGTTCCAGCAACGCTTCGATGGAGCACGGTGCCAGGGTGAGTTTCTGCAAGCCGTTCTGGTAACGGGAGAAATTGAGCAGGTCATTGATCAGCTGCATCAGCCGCTGCATTTCTTCATTCACGGTATCAAGCAGGTCGGCTTCCCGGGAGTCCGCAGCAAAGTGTGCGCGCTCACGGAACAATCCGAAGGCCATGTGCATGCCGGTGACCGGTGTGCGCAATTCATGGGAGGCACGCAATACAAATTCGCTGCGAACCCGTTCGAAGGCACGCTGTTCCGTAACGTCATGCAGCACCATCACGGCACCGAGAATATGGCCCTGGGTATGGCTGACCGGGGTCAGGCTATAGGTCAGCAGTCGCGACTCGCCGTCGACTTCGACACTCAAGTCTTCCGGCGCCCGCTCCAGCGTGCCGCCACGCAGCACCAGTTGCAGCTGATCATCGAGTTCGGGGCGCTCCAGCGCCGTGCCCAACCCCTGACCCAGGCGATCTGACTCCCAGCCCAACTGACGCTGGGCTACAGGGTTAAGGTGTTCCAGGTGGCCCTGACGGTCGATCATCAGCAGTCCGTCGTCGATGCTGTCGAGCACGGCCTGCAAACGCTGCTGACCGGCCAGCAACTCATCGACATTGGTGGCCTGATGTTCACGCAGCGCCTGGGCCATGATCCCGAAACGCCGGGTCAGCTGGTTCAGTTCCATCGCCGAAGAGATCGGCAGGGTGACATCGAAATTACCCTGGCCGATATTGTCCGCCGCCTTGGCCAAGGCCTCGATGGGCTCGCCGAAACGCCGGGCCATGGCCTGCGCGGTCACGAAGCCGATGATCAGCACCGCCAGCCCCACCAGGCCAAGTAACCCGGCAATCAGCAGTGCCTGCTCCCGGGCCTGGCGCTCGGTATCGTTGATGTTATCCAGCGCGCGCTTGTGCTCGGCGATCAGGCCATTGCGCAGTGCGTTGAATTTATCTGTGAGGTCGTCCTGGCTGCTGAGCACATTCGAGGTGTCCGGGGACGCTTCATAAGCCCGGATAAAGCGCTCGTAATCGGCCTTGGCTTTTCTGAAACCGTATTCGCTTCCTGTTTCTGCCGGTTCCTGGGCAATGCCTTGTTCGAGCAGTTCGAAGTAATGCTGCTTCGAGGCCGCGAAGGCCGCAGAGTCGGGTTTCTCGCTCAGCATGATGATTAACTGGTCGCCCAGGGTCTGACGCAGCTTGAGCCCCAGGTCCAGGGTGATGAAATTGCTGCGTATCAGCGCTTCCTGGCTGCCGGCCATCTGCATCACGCTGACCAGCCCGAGCGAGAGCCCGAGCAAGGCGACGGTGATCAGGGCGGAGATGCTCAGGAAAAGCCGGGTCCGCAATTTCATCGCCAGTTTCATCGGCTATTGCTCACAAGTTGTACTGCTTGCGTTTGCGGTACAGCGTCGAGGCGTCGATGCCCAGGATTTTGGCGGCCTGGTCCAGCGTGTCGGCGGTGGCGAGGACCGCGCCGATGTGGGCCTTTTCCAGCTCGTCCAGGCTCAATGCCGCGCCGATGCGAGGTGTATTGTTGGCTGGGGTTTCGGCCATGCCCAGATGACTGATCTCGACCCGTTCCTGCGGACAGATGATGCTCGCCCGCTCGATCACGTTGCGCAGCTCACGGATGTTGCCCGGCCAGCGATAGCTCAGCAGCGCTTCCCGGGCCTCGTCGCTGAAGGCGCGTGCGGGACGGGCGTACTCCTTGACGAAACGCGCCAGGAAACGATCGGCCAGGTTGAGAATATCTTCGCGGCGTTCGCGTAGCGGTGGCAGGTGCAAGGTAATGACATTCAGGCGATAGAGCAGGTCTTCACGGAAGCGACCGTCGCGGACCATGTCCTCAAGGTTGAGGTTGGTGGCCGCAAGGATGCGCACATCGGCACGTCGGGTCACCGGATCACCAACGCGCTCATATTCTTTGTCCTGAATAAAACGCAGCAACTTGGGCTGCAATGTCAGGGGAAAGTCACCGATCTCGTCGAGAAACAGCGTCCCGCCGTCAGCCTGGTTGACTCGGCCCAGGGTGCTTTCGCTGGCGCCGGTGAAGGCGCCGCGACTGTGGCCGAAGAGTTCGCTTTCCATGAGTTCGGCGGTCAGCGACGGGCAGTTGATCGTGACGCAGGATTTCTTCGCGCGTTTACTCCAGCCATGAATGGCTTGGGACAGTTCGCCCTTGCCGGTACCGGATTCACCAAGAATCAGGATATTGGCATCGGTCGTGGCAACCTGGCGGGCGGTTTCGAGTACCACTTTCATGGCCGGGCTGTGGGAGTCCAGGCCATCCATGGGCTTGCGTACTTCACCTTCCAGGGCTTCCAGTCGCGCCGACAGTTGCCGCACTTCCAGTTGCTTGGCGGTTGCCAGGCGCAATTGATCGGGGCTGCACGGTTTGACCAGATAGTCGGCGGCACCGGCCTGAATCGCATCCACCGCCGTGTCGACAGCCGAGTGCGCAGTGACGATCACTACCCGCATCCAGGGCGCCTGGATACGCATCTGGGCCAGCACATCGAGGCCGTTGTCTTCACCCAGGCGCAAATCGAGAAAGCACAGGTCGAAGACCTGTCGCTGCAACAGGGTATCTGCCTGCGCGGCGCTGGTGGCGGTGGCCACGCTGTAGCCTTCGTCTTCAAGGCAATAACGGAAGGTACGCAGGATAGCGGACTCATCATCCACCAGCAGAATGCGGCCTTGATGCTCAGTGGCTGATTCCATTTTCCTGCGCTCCTTAATGAATGATCTTTATTTAGGCCCGGAAAAATCGGGCAAGTTGCATGATTGATTCTGAGCCAATGCTGTCATGGCAGAGTAGCTTTCATCCGATGTATCGGTTAGCCACCCGGTTATGCGGGTCTTTTAGTAGATGCCCGGGTCCTGACAGTGGACAGCCTGTATTTCTGACATCCGCGCCCTTCTCTCAATTCAAAAAATTTACACCTTCCCTTCAAGTGAATCGTGCAATACGCACGACTGCACCCGTGGCATCGTGCAGGATGCGTGCGAAGTGATTTCCTTGGTGTGCATAAGATATTGAAATAAAAGGAGAATATTTCGAGGAAAAGGTGGCATGCGGGCTGCAATTGTCTGGTTAACCAGGGCATTCAAAGACAAACGCCCGCTATCGAATACCGACCCGAGTGGTAGGAGCTCCAGGATGAACCGTCAACGTGCCGCCCGCCTGCACCTGTCGCCTGTGCATATCCAGCAAGGGCTGTTTGCTGTTCTGGCGCTGTTGATCACCCTGATCGGCGGCCAGCAGTTTCTGCGCTGGGAGCAGAGTCGGCAGCTGGAAGCGCCATTCCTGTCGACTCCGCATCCGACCCAAACCCATTTCAGTGCTGTCGGCAGCGGTCAGGCCGATAGCCCCCCGATGCGCATGATGGATGTCGACCAGGCCGGGCCTGTGGGTGAGATGCGTCATCAAGAGCGTTGGGTGTTCTAGGCAAAACCTCCGCCGCACCCGATGCGCCGGGAAACGCAGCACCTCTAAACAGAAGCGTAAGGAGAATCACCATGTTGAGCTGGGCAATCACATTCCTGATCATCGCCATCGTCGCCGCCGTACTGGGCTTCGGTGGTATCGCGGGCACCGCCACGGGTATCGCCAAGATTCTGTTTGTCGTGTTCCTGGTGATGTTCATTGCCTCTTTCTTCTTTGGTCGTCGCGGTCGAGGCTGATATGAGAGGAGGCCACAGCGCCTCCTTCCACCTGCGTCACCTGAGGAAGGCTGGCGCATGACCAAGGGGTCGGGATGTTCTGCCTGTTTCAGGGGCGGAGTGACCTACGGGTACAGGGAGTGCCTGCGCAAGGGCCGGGTCAGGAAAAGCTACTGCGCAAGTTCGCCGGACCACCATGGCTCGACGGACTTGCGAAGGGCTTGAATACGCAACACATTGAAATAGAGCGCTCGTCTCGGTTTCACCAGTGTTATCGCTTCCTTGTCCTTGTTACGTCGCAAAATACTTTTCCAGGTGTTTCGCCAGCGACCGTATATCGAGAAAAAAGCATTTTCTTTGGCAATGATTTTTCGCTTCGTCCAGCGGGATTCTGCTGAAAAATCAACGTTCAGCCACTGCTCAAAAAACATTCAATCTGCTCTGTGATGACCGGTTCACGGCACTTATGCCTGCTGAAATGTCGCATTCGAACCGATTGCGACGTCGCTTTCGGTAAAAAAACTCCATGCCGATTTGGCATGGGGTAGGCGTTTACGGCATTAGACGGCGCTCCCTTGCATCGGAATAGTTGCGCCTTTTTCGCCTGCCGGAGAGCCGTCAATACGCGTTCCGGGGCACCTTATACGGGGGTAGATGCACCAGACTTTTTCGCCATAAGCGTTCCAGTTCGCGCATCTCCCTGAGTCAAACAACAAGTAAGGGTAAAGATATGAAGAAGGCAAAGCTTAGCCTCGCCTGGCAGATCCTCATCGGTCTGGTATTGGGGATTGCAATCGGTGCGCTGCTCAACCATTTCAGTGCCGAAAAAGCCTGGTGGATCAGCAACGTCCTGCAACCGGCAGGCGATATCTTTATCCGTCTGATCAAGATGATCGTGATTCCGATCGTCATCTCCTCCCTGATCGTCGGCATCGCAGGCGTCGGTGACGCCAAGAAGCTGGGGCGTATCGGCTTCAAGACCATCATCTACTTCGAGATCGTCACCACCATCGCCATCGTGGTCGGTCTGCTGCTGGCAAACCTGTTCCATCCGGGTGCCGGCATCGACATGAGCACCCTGGGCACTGTGGACATTTCCAAGTACCAGGCCACGGCGGCCGAGGTTCAGCATGAACACGCGTTCATCGAAACCATCCTCAACCTGATCCCGTCGAACATCTTTGCGGCCATGGTTCGCGGTGAAATGCTGCCAATCATCTTCTTCTCTGTATTGTTCGGTCTCGGTTTGTCGAGCCTGCAGGCGGACCTGCGCGAGCCGCTGGTGAAGATGTTCCAGGGCGTATCGGAAAGCATGTTCAAGGTCACTCACATGATCATGAACTACGCCCCGATCGGCGTGTTCGCACTGATCGCAGTGACTGTGGCCAATTTCGGCTTCGCGTCGCTGATACCGCTGGCCAAACTGGTGATCCTGGTTTACGTCGCCATCGCCTTCTTCGCTTTCGTGATCCTGGGCCTGATCGCTCGCCTGTTCGGTTTCTCGGTGATCAAGCTGATGCGCATCTTCAAGGATGAGCTGGTACTGGCCTATTCCACCGCCAGCTCCGAAACCGTGCTGCCGCGCGTGATCGAGAAGATGGAAGCCTACGGCGCGCCGAAAGCCATTTGCAGCTTCGTGGTGCCGACCGGTTACTCGTTCAACCTCGACGGTTCGACCCTGTACCAAAGCATTGCGGCGATCTTCATTGCCCAGCTGTACGGCATCGACCTGTCGATCAGCCAGCAATTGCTGCTGGTACTGACATTGATGGTCACCTCCAAAGGCATCGCCGGCGTACCGGGCGTGTCCTTCGTGGTACTGCTGGCCACCCTGGGCAGCGTCGGTATTCCACTGGAAGGCCTGGCGTTCATCGCCGGTGTCGACCGCGTCATGGACATGGCCCGTACCGCACTGAACGTGATCGGCAACGCCCTGGCCGTTCTGGTTATCGCTCGTTGGGAAGGCATGTACGACGACGCCAAGGGTCAGCGCTACTGGAACTCCCTGCCGCACTGGCGCAGCAAGGAACAACTGCCGATGGGTGAAGTTTCCAAGAACTGATGCAACACCCCTTGTGGGAGCGGTACAGGCAATAACAGACAAACCCCGGAGAAATTCGGGGTTTGTCGTTTCTGGCCACCCCGCTATCATTCGCGGATCTTTTGGGGGATTTGACTGATGCTCAATGGCCTGTGGCTTGGCTTCTTCATCGTGGCCGCCGTATCGGCGCTGGCCCAGTGGCTGATTGGCGGTAACGCCGGGATATTCGCGGCGATGGTAGAAAGCATTTTTGCCATGGCCAAGCTTTCGGTCGAAGTCATGGTGCTGCTGTTCGGCACCCTCACCCTCTGGCTCGGTTTTCTGCGCATTGCCGAGAAAGCCGGGATCGTCGAATGGTTGGCCAAGGCCTTGGGGCCGCTTTTTTTGCGCCTGATGCCCGAAGTTCCGCCTGGTCATCCGGCCATCGGCCTGATCACCCTCAACTTCGCCGCCAATGGCTTGGGTCTGGACAACGCCGCTACGCCGATCGGCCTCAAGGCCATGAAGGCGCTGCAAGAGCTCAATCCCAGCGCAACCGTTGCCAGCAACGCACAGATTCTGTTCCTGGTGCTCAACGCTTCCTCGCTGACCCTGCTGCCGGTGACCATCTTCATGTATCGCGCCCAGCAAGGCGCGCCCGACCCGACGCTGGTGTTCCTGCCGATCCTGCTGGCGACCAGTTGCTCGACCATTGTCGGCTTCCTGGCGGTGGCGTTCATGCAGCGTTTGCGCATCTGGGACCCCGTGGTGCTGGCCTACCTGATCCCCGGTGCCCTCGCCCTTGGCGCTTTCATGGCATTGCTGGCGACCCTTTCGGCGACCGCGCTGGCCGGCTTGTCGTCAATCCTCGGCAACCTGACGCTGTTTGGCCTGATCATGCTGTTTCTGCTGATCGGTGCGCTGCGCAAAGTGAAGGTCTACGAGGCCTTCGTTGAAGGTGCCAAAGAGGGTTTCGACGTCGCCAAGAACTTGCTGCCCTACCTGGTGGCGATGCTCTGCGCCGTTGGTGTTCTGCGGGCCTCCGGGGCGCTGGACTTCGGTCTGGACGGGATTCGTCATCTGGTGGCGTGGGCCGGTTGGGACACGCGCTTCGTCGATGCGCTGCCGACGGCGATGGTCAAACCCTTCTCCGGTAGCGCCGCCCGGGCGATGTTGATTGAAACCATGAAGACCTCGGGCGTAGACAGCTTCCCGGCGCTGGTGGCGGCAACGGTCCAGGGCAGTACCGAAACGACGTTCTATGTCCTGGCGGTGTACTTCGGCGCCGTGGGCATCCAGCGCGCACGCCATGCGGTTGGCTGCGCATTGCTGGCGGAGCTTGCCGGGGTGCTGGGTTCAATCGGGGTTTGCTACTGGTTCTTTGGTTGACGGGTGCCGTCAGCCAAAGTTTTCAACGCTGCTTTGCGCTGGTCCGTGGGCAAGGCACCGAGCTTCTCCACGGCCGCATAAAACTGCAGCCAGTTGCCATCCACCTGATGGAACAGCGCGGTAAAGGCTGGTACCCATTGATCGTACAAGCCAAACGGCAATAGCCGGGCATTGTTCATGGGCGCATAGATCCAGGCGTCATAGCGTTTGTCTCCAGCCCACTGACGGTCGCGCATTTGCCGGTACTCGCTACGCAAGCGCTCGAACTCGGCTGCCTTGTGCTGGCGCATTTGTTCGGTTGGCAACGGCGCGGTGTAGAGCTGTTCCAGTCGGGTGCGGGTATTGAGCACCAACTCGGTGAACTGGTCGCGCTGGCGCGCCTGCGCATTGTCAGCCGGTGGCAGGTGGCGGTAGGCGCGCCATTGGCGAGTACCTTCCTGCTCGACGAAAGTGGCAAAGGATTCGTTGAACTCCGTGTCGTCCTTCACATAGAAGCGCTGATGGGCCAGCTCGTGAAAAATCAGCGTGGCCAGTCGCTCATCGCCCCAGCCCATCATCGAACTGATGATCGGGTCATTGAACCAGCCAAGCGTCGAATACGCTTCGACGCCACCGATCGATACGTCCATGCCCTGTAAGCGTTGCACAGCCGCTTCGCCGCGGGCGGCGCTCTGGCTGTAGTAACCGCGGTAGGCCACGCAACCGGCAACGGGAAAACAGTGGTCTACGGGCTTGAGGGAAAATTCCGGCGTGGCGAAGACATTCCAGACGACGAAAGGACGCCCAATGTCGGCGTACAAGCGGTAACTCTGGTTATCCGGCAGGTGCAATTGCCGGCTGGCGAACGTTCGGGCTTTCTGCGATTGCTCCAGGTGCGTACGCAGTTTTTCATCGCTCGCCGGGTCGGCGATCACACTGGAAACAGGCTCCCTGGCCCGCAGCAACTGCAGTTGGCCGCTGGCCAATTGGCTGTAGTAGCTGACGCTGGCGCAACCGTTGAGCAACAAAAACAACACGCACGGAAACAAAACGCGAAAAACGCGATCAAGTAAACCAAGGCTAGGAAGCGGCCTGAACACAATAATTCTTCCTTGGAGAGTCTTTGCACAAGACTATCCCGCTTGAATGGAGCTCCGCTATGCGCATGTTGGTACTGACGGGTGGCCTGCTGTTTCTGGCCGGCTGTGCTGGTTTCGGAATACCCCGCCCTGATCCTGCGCAAGCCTGGATCGACCTGGACTCAAAGCAGGAAGATACGGCGCTGCAGGCGCTGGAGGTCGATAACAAGGCCACTGACGATAAACGCTATTTCGAGGTCCAGCCCGGTAGTCATGAGTTGACGGTCCGCTATCAGTTTTCGGTCCAGCCCACCAACATCGGTCCCGACGCCGAGCCGTTGTGGCGCGATTGTCAGTTGAACGTGAAATTCAACGACTTCAACGCCGGTGAGCGTTATGAGCTACAGGCGGGGAACATTGGTTTTCGGCCTTGGGCGAAACTTTACGATCAACAGCGAAAAGTGATTGGTCAAGGCAAGCCAGCGGGCTGCCAAGGCACCTGATCGGCGTTATGCTGAATGCATAATCCCTTGGGACATTCATCATGCGCAGGTTGATGCTGTTACTCGCCGCCAGTGTTGTTGCCGGTTGTCAGAGCCCGATGCCGGCGGCTAATCCGAAGATGGCCTGGGTGGAATTCTCTACGCCCTTCCCTAACGACAAGTTGCTGATGGCCGAACGACTGGATAAGCAGCGCCTGCGCGACGGGCGCTTCTTTGAGGTCACACCGGGCAGCCACGAACTGATCGTCCGTTTCGACTTTGAAGTACCCGGTGGTGGCGGATTGAGCATGATGAACGGCCCCTCTGAACGGATCTGCTACCTGACCATCAATTACGATCATTTCGAAGCCGGTCAGCGTTATGTGCTCCAAGGCCGCTCAATCGCCTTCATACCCGAGGCCCGGCTGTACAACGCCAAGCGCGAGATCGTCGCTGAAGATCGGGAGTCCTACTGCCTGATGTGAGCTGTCAGCGGTCGTTCTTCTGGTAGATGATTTTTTTGGTGCCGTTTTCGCACGAGCCCACGACCATGTTCTGGTCGTGTACTTCGTCGTTGGTGACGATTTCAAGCGTGTAGGCAGTGACGCCACTGGCCTGAATCTTGGCTTCGATCTCGGCCTTGAGTTCTTCGCAGGGCTTCGGTGCTGCGAGGGCCGAAGTGGCCAGTGCGCAACAGATAACCGCCAGGGCAAAACGTTTCATGGTTGAAGCTCCTTTGAGGCAGCACGCATATTCATGGGGTTTCGCTGCTGTCATTTATTCGACCATAGTTTTAGCGGGCAAATCTGTCACGACGCAAAAAAGATCGTAGCCTTGAGCAGCTTTTGCCGAATGATCCCGGCAGGTTGCGCAAGGCTGCGATCTTTTTCGTTTCAATGAAAATCCCGCCAACCAATGTTGCCTCCAGGCTGATCTTCGCATTCAGCAGCCTGGACACCGGGCAGCCCTATTTGGCCTTGTTGCCGGGTTCTTCGAACTGCACCTGAGTCACCCTGGGAATATTCATTTCGTCCGGTCAATCTGCTTTTTTTGCGGGATTTGTTACCTGGCTATTGAAACTCGGGTATATGCCCACATTGCATGAACACGCTTTTGGATTCGGCAGGTTTGCGTTCGCAAGAACAAACCTGCGCCCTCAATTGGAGAAGCAGGTTCATGAAACGACTGTCCGATATCAAGTTCTCGACTCTCGATCTGGTGCCGGTGCGCGAGAACGGCAGCGCGGCCCAGTCGCTGCGCAATTCGCTGGACCTGGCGCAGCACGTCGAGAAGTTTGGCTACAACCGCTTCTGGGTGGCTGAGCATCACAACATGGACGGCATCGCCAGTTCCGCGACATCGGTGCTGCTCGGTTATCTGGCCGGTGGTACGTCGACCATTCGTGTTGGTTCGGGCGGAGTGATGTTGCCCAACCATGCACCGCTGGTGATTGCCGAGCAGTTCGGCACCCTGGAAAGCCTTTATCCGGGCCGGATTGACCTGGGCCTGGGGCGTGCCCCCGGTTCCGACCAGATGACCGCACGCGCTTTACGCCGCGAACGCTCCGGCAGCGCCGACGATTTCCCGGAAGATGTGGCGGAACTGGTGCGCTACCTTGGGCCACGTACCCCGGATCAACGCATCATCGCCATGCCGGGAACCGGGACCAATGTACCGGTCTGGTTGTTGGGGTCGAGCCTGTTCAGCGCACAACTGGCGGGTGAGCGCGGATTGCCCTACGCCTTCGCTTCGCATTTCGCACCGCGCTACATGCATGAAGCGATTCGGGTCTACCGCAATCACTTCAAGCCGTCAGCCGTTCTGGATAAACCCTACGTGATGCTCGGTGTGCCATTGGTGGCGGCCGATACCGATGAGCAGGCCGATTACCTGGCGACTTC
The DNA here is from genome assembly GCF_047304225.1 of Pseudomonas sp. Pseusp3. Classification (NCBI taxonomy): domain Bacteria; kingdom Pseudomonadati; phylum Pseudomonadota; class Gammaproteobacteria; order Pseudomonadales; family Pseudomonadaceae; genus Pseudomonas; species Pseudomonas sp. Pseusp3. The sequence goes on from NZ_JBGLYV010000045.1 coordinate 40,253, forward strand.
GGTGTTCCAGCGGATTCTTGCCCTGATGCGTGGCCAAAGTCTGGTACAGCGCCCGCCGGTGAAGACCATGGACGGCCTGTGGCTGCCCCATGAGAGAGAGGCCGTGCACGATTTCCTTGGCCTGGCCATGATCGGCAGCCCGCAGAAAATACGCGCCAAACTCGAGGTCCTGATTGAACAGACCCAGGCTGACGAGCTGATTTTTACCTGTGACCTGTACGAACATTCGGATCGCGTGCATTCCTACGAGCTGCTGGCGCAGGTCATGCGAGGCTGATACTCAAACGCCAGGCGTAAAAAAGCCGACACCGTGGTGTCGGCTTTTTTTCAGGCGCAATTCTGCCTACTTTTTATAGACGATCACTTTGGCGCCCGCTTCGCATTTGCCAACAACTTTTCCGCCGGCAGCGGCACCTTTATCGACAATCTCCAGCGAATAACCGGAAACGCCCTTGGCATCAAGTTTCGCTGCGATTTCGGCTTTCAGCTCTTCGCATGGCTTGCCGCCCGCCAATGCGGTCCCCGCAAGGCTCAACAAACCTACCGCCAACATAAACTTCTTCATCGGTTGCATTCCCTGGTCGGATCATAGGGGGTAACCAGCCGTCAGCCGGACGCACTCATGTCGCGCATTGCCATTCCCTGTGGCATTCGGCCGGCGTGCAAGTTCAGAAGACTAGCCCAAAGTCAGCTGCTGGCAATCCGAAACCCGACTTTCAAGGTCACCTGAAAGTGCGCAGCCTTGCCGTCTCTGATGTGCCCACGGGTCTCGGTCACTTCAAACCATTCCATGTACTTGATGCTTTTGCTGGCCTCGGCCAGCGCGTTGTTGATCGCATCTTCGATACTGCTGGTGGACGAGCCGACCAGCTCGACTTTCTTGTAGGTGTGATGGTCAGACATGGCGTTCTCCTCGGCGTGTGAATTACAGCCTAGCAGTGATTTTTCCTATTTCTTGTGTTGGTCGTTCTCTGGATCAAGTTCAGATTTTCTGCACTTTCTTGTACCCCTGAAGTCCCAACCAACACACGCCACTCATCACCAATGCAGGAGAGCCACCATGGCCAACACCTCGTTACGCAAAGCCTCATTGCAGAGCATGGAAGCCGAGATCGAGAGTCTGCTCAAGTCTTTGGAAAGCCTGAAGGATGACGCCTCGGACGAGTCGCGTAAAACCCTCAAGACCCTGAAAAGCAACGCCGAGAATGCCTTGAGGCACTCGCGCCATCTGCTTGCCGATGCCTATGAAGAGGTCAAGGTCAAAACCCGCGAAACCGGGATTGCCACCCGCGACTATGCCCAGGAACACCCCTGGACAACAGCCGGCGTCGCCGTGGGCGCATTGGGCCTGCTGGCCGCTTATCTGTTGTGCAAACGTGATTAATCCGCTCGATGCAGCTCGTTCCTGAGCCACTGAGCCAGTTGCCGGGCGCGCCCGTCCGCGGCGCGCTTGGGTAGCCACAACGCCAGTTGTGCCGGGGTTTCACTGAAACCCCATGGTGCAACCAGGCGGCCGGCCTTCAAGTCCTCGGCCACCAGGGGTTCGGGGGCAATCGCCACACCCAGGCCCGCGACGGCGGCTTCGAGCAAATAATACAAATGTTCAAATCCCTGACCGTACTTCAACGCCCTGGCGTCGAGGCCGCGTGGTTGCGCCCAGCTCGGCCAGGCTTGCGGGCGTGAGGTGGTGTGCAACAAGGGTTCGCTCACCAGTGCAGTTTCCGGCGCGTGCCTGAGCCGTTCATAGCCGCTGAATCGAGGGCTCATGACCGGACCGATGCGTTCGCCGGCAAGCTCAAAAACCTGCATGTCCGCCGGCCAGGGTGGCTCGGCAAAGACCAGCAAGGCATCCAGCCCCGGTTTTCGCGGATCGAGATCGCCTTCTCCGGCCGACAGGTGCAGGCGCAAGTCCGGCAGGTCGGCATTGAGTCTGCCCAGTCGCGGGATAAACCAGCGCGCCAGCAGGCTTCCCGAGCAGCCAAGCACGAACGGGGCATCGGCTGTGCTTTGTGTGAGTTCGGCGCAAACACTGCGCAGGCGCTCGAAGGCTTCGCTGCTGGCGTCACGCAGGCGTAACCCGGCATCTGTGAGTTTCAGGCCGCGCCCGTCCTTGATGAACAGGCTCACACCCAAGTGTTCTTCCAGTACTTTCAATTGCCGGCTGACGGCCCCATGGGTGACGTGCAACTGCTCCGCCGCCTGACTGACGCTGTTCAAGCGGGCGGTGGCTTCGAAGGCGCGAAGCGCGTTCAGCGGAGGAAGGTCATGGCTCATGGGATCTGTGAGTTTTCCTGACAGGTTGTGGCGATCTTATCGGTTTTCAGTCCGGGGCGTCAGGGGTAGAGTTAAGCCCACTATCTCTTTATGCATCACTTCACGCATTCAACTGGAGCGCCAAATGACCCAGACTAATCTGCGCAACGGCCCTGATGCCAACGGCCTGTTTGGCGCGTTCGGTGGCCGCTACGTTGCCGAAACCCTGATGCCGTTGATCCTCGACCTGGCCCGTGAATATGAGTTGGCCAAGGAAGATCCTGCATTCAAGGAAGAACTGGCCTACTTCCAGCGCGACTACGTCGGCCGTCCGAGCCCACTGTACTTCGCCGAGCGTCTGACCGAGTTCTGTGGCGGCGCGAAGATCTACCTCAAGCGTGAAGAGCTGAACCACACTGGCGCGCACAAGATCAACAACTGCATCGGCCAGATCCTGCTGGCGCGGCGTATGGGCAAGAAGCGCATCATTGCCGAGACCGGCGCCGGCATGCACGGTGTGGCCACGGCCACCGTCGCTGCGCGTTTCGGTCTGGATTGCGTGATCTACATGGGCACCACTGATATCGAGCGTCAGCAGGCCAACGTGTTTCGCATGAAACTGCTGGGCGCCGAGGTTATCCCGGTGGTGGCCGGCACCGGCACCCTGAAGGATGCGATGAACGAAGCCCTGCGTGACTGGGTGACGAACGTCGACAGCACCTTCTACCTGATCGGCACCGTGGCCGGTCCGCACCCTTACCCGGCAATGGTTCGCGACTTCCAGGCCGTGATCGGCAAGGAAACCCGTGAGCAGCTGCAAGCCCAGGAAGGCCGCCTGCCGGACAGCCTGGTGGCGTGCATCGGTGGCGGCTCCAACGCCATGGGGCTGTTCCACCCGTTCCTCGACGACAAGAGCGTCGAGATCATCGGCGTTGAAGCCGCCGGTTACGGCATCGAGACCGGCAAGCATGCGGCCAGCCTGAACGGCGGCGTACCGGGTGTGTTGCACGGCAACCGCACCTTCCTGCTGCAGGATGACGATGGCCAGATCATTGATGCTCATTCGATCTCCGCGGGTCTGGATTATCCAGGCATCGGCCCTGAACACGCCTGGTTGCACGACATCGGTCGCGTCCAGTACACCTCGGTCACCGACGACGAGGCTCTCGCCGCGTTCCACCAATGCTGCCGCCTGGAAGGGATCATCCCTGCCCTGGAAAGCGCCCATGCCTTGGCTGAAGTGTTCAAGCGCGCACCGAAGCTGCCAAAGGATCACCTGATGGTGGTCAACCTGTCCGGCCGTGGCGACAAAGACATGCAGACCGTGATGCACCACATGGAACACTCTCAACAAGAGCAATCCAAGCAGGAGAAACACTGATGAGCCGCCTGCAAACGCGTTTTGCCGAACTCAAGGAACAGAACCGCGCCGCCCTGGTGACCTTCGTGACCGCTGGCGACCCGGGTTATGACACGTCCCTGGCGATCCTCAAAGGCTTGCCGGCGGCTGGCGCCGATGTGATCGAACTGGGCATGCCCTTTACCGATCCGATGGCCGACGGTCCGGCGATCCAGCTCGCCAACATCCGTGCTCTGGCTGCCAAGCAGAACCTGGCGAAAACCCTGGAAATGGTTCGCGAGTTCCGCAAGGACAACAATGAAACGCCACTGGTGCTGATGGGGTACTTCAACCCGATCCACAAATATGGTGTGCCGCGCTTTATCGCCGAAGCGAAAGAGGCCGGTGTCGATGGTCTGATCGTGGTCGACATGCCTCCCGAGCATAACGGCGAGTTGTGCGATCCGGCACAGGCTGCCGGCCTGGACTTCATCCGTCTGACCACCCCGACCACCGACGATGTGCGTCTGCCGACCGTGCTTAACGGCAGCTCCGGGTTTGTTTACTACGTGTCCGTTGCCGGTGTGACCGGTGCTGGCGCGGCGACGCTGGAGCACGTTGAAGAGGCGGTCGCTCGTTTGCGTCGCCATACTGATCTGCCGATCAGCATCGGTTTCGGCATTCGCACGCCGGAGCAAGCCGCGTCTATCGCGCGTCTGGCGGACGGTGTGGTCGTGGGTTCGGCACTGATCGATCACATCGCCAATGCCTCGACGCCGGATCAGGCGATCGATGGCGTGCTGAGCCTGTGCTCGGCGTTGGCCGACGGCGTGCGTAAAGCCCGCGTCAACTGAGGGTAAAGTTCCTGATACAGAGGAATTAGAGCCTCGCGACACAGACTAAACAGCAAGACCGAGGGCTTCAGGACTGCGTTCTGAAGCCCTTTTTGCTGTGTGTGATGTGAGGAAAGACCTGATGAAAATGTCGAAACGCCTGATGGCCGGCCTCGGTGTGCTGCTGCTCGGCACGACCCTGCATGCCAACGCTGATCAGCACGACGATCACGGCCGTTACGATAACCATGGTGATTATCATGGTGACGAGCGCCGAGTCCCGCAGGACTACCATCACGGTGGGCCTCCACCCCGGGATTTCGCTCCTGTTCGCCAGGCGATCCACGACAATCATGTGTATTTCGTCCGCGGTGCTCCGCCACCACCGGGTGTCATCGTGGTGCGTGGCAGGCCGCTGCCTCGGGGCTATTACGGCGAACGCCTGGATAACCGCGCGTTGAGCCGGTTGCCGTATTACCCGGGCTACGAATGGCGTCGCGCAGGCGCGGACGTTGTACTGATCGCGGCGGGTACCGGGATTGTTTATGAGGTTCTGCAGGGGGTTCTGTACTGACGGATCGGTCATCGGGCTGAACCCTGACCCCCTGTAGGAGCGAGCTTGCTCGCGAAAAGACCATCAGTTTCAACATCCTTGTTGACTGATATACCTTCGCGAGCAAGCTCGCTCCTACAAACAGGTTGCGGGGTCAGGGCAACTCTATCCCGCCCGACGCCTTGTGCAGTTTGCGCAGGTGCTCGCCAATCTGCTTCACGTTGGCCTCGTTGGCGGCCATTTCGGCGGCACGGCTCGGTTCAAGCAACGCTCTCACTTCCCTGTCCAGATCCCCGGACAGCGCCAGGAGCTGCTTCTGGCGCTGGCTGGTTTCCGCTTCCAGATGCTGCCACTCGCTCTGCTGCGGCAAGCCATAACCGTTGGTGCCCAGCAGCTCCGCCGGCCGGCTGAGGAAGCCACTGTTGGCGAGAATGTCCTTGAGCGTCTCGTTGGCCTTGTCCATGCCGCCATTCTTCAGCTCTCGGGCACCCAGATAACGCTGCTTCACTTCATCCTGGGCCAATAGCAACTGTCGACGGAAACTCGCTTGCTCCAGCAGAAGCAACGCCGCACTGGTGCGCAAATCGGCTTGCTCGAACCATTGCCGACGCTCCTGGGCTTTCAAGTCCAGCCAGTCTTCGACGGTTTCCTGTTTGATCGGCAATTGCTTTTTCAGTATCTCGAACATGGCCTGATAGCGATCGCGGAAGGAGTCGAAACGATAACCGAGGCGCAAGGCCTCTCGCGGATCGTCAAGCACACTGGTGTCCGCCAGTCCGCGGCCCTTCAGCACCTCGAGCAAACCGTTGGGCATGATGTTGTCGAGTCCCACCAGTTGCGGGTTGTTGGTGCCGCCGCGCAGCAGTTTCAGTTCTTCCACCGCGCAGTTGTTTGACAGGAAGAAGTAGTTGCCGTCGTAGCTCCAGTGCATCTCGGCGGCACGTTCCACCACATCTTCAATCTCTCTGCGCGACAGGTTCAGGGGCACGGAGGCCAGGCTGCGCAGTTCGGTCTTGGTGTATTCGTCGATGACCTGGGACAGCGGCAGGATAAACAGCCGTGACGGGTATTTGCCGACCAGGCCATCCCAGCTCGACAGCTGTACGTCGCCGACGAAGGCGCGGTACGACAGCACCAGATGCTGGTCCAGGTCCAATCGACAATCCGGTCCGCGTGGTCGCCCCGGCGCACAGATCACCAGGCGCAACATGCTGTGGCCCCAGCGGCTGAACAGGTTCTGGTTGGCCTCGGCCAGCAGATAGTCAACGGCATAGACCCGCTCCGGATCGACCTGGCCCAAAGGTGTCTTGGCGAAGTCGTTGCCGGCATTGAGGAAAGCGAGGGTTTTGCTGCAGGTGTCTTTGGCGGCGGGCGCCCAGCCGAAATGATCCTTGTAGTAGCGGTACAGCGCCGGGCGGCGGCAGGCGTAGCTCGGGTCGAGGAGGAAATACTCCATGTTGACCGCGACGAACTCCTTTGGACTGCTGGTCTCGTAGATATCCGGACTGCGGGCAATCTGGCGATTGTGCTGTTCGCGTTCTCCGCGACGGCCTACGTATTGCTGCCAGCCAGCGAGGTCGAGCAGGCGCGGATCGTCACTGAGGGTAAAGCGCCGATCGGACTGGCCTCGACATTGGTCGGGAATGCCAACCAGCCCTGAGCTGTTGTTGTGCCGGGTGCAGCGCTGAATCAGTTTGCGTTCGGTATCCGGCCACAGACGCGAGCGATCGTAGATGTGCGTCAGTTCGTGCAACACCGTGGCCAGCAGTTCCTTGCGCACGGTGCCATGAGGACGATGGGTTTTCCTGGTCGCGGCGCTGCCATCGGTGAGGCCGGCCAGCAGGTTGCGATTCAGATCGAGCTCGGACACCAGTGATGCCTGACCGTAGGCGTTGCGCGGCATGTCATCGGTCCAATCGACGTCGATGCGTCGATCGAGTTGCTCGATAAAGCGTGGCGGCAGTGCCTGCATGGCTTCATCAAGCAACGCCTGGCTGGCTTGCTGTTGCGCGGGAGTCAGACCTTCAGTCTTTAGATGTAACTGAAGGCCTGCGTGGGCCGTGTTGCCAAGCAGCAACAGGACCCCGGCCAGCAGCCAGGTGCCTGGACGTCTCACAGTGCGAGGATGGCTTCGGCGAGATCCCGGTCACTGGCGTCACGGGCTTCCGGCACGCGGGTGCGCAGCAAGTCGAAAGCGGACTCCAGGTGAGCGCCACGAATGTCGCCATTGCTGGCAACGAAGCTGGCAGCGTCGTCCTGGGCTTCGCGCACGATTTTCGAATCGCGAATGGACGTGGTGGTGTCGGAAGTGAAATCGAGGGTGCGCTGGGTAGCGCGGATCAGCATGTTACTGGTGGCAACCAGAGTATGTGCCTGGGTTACATCGGCCAACAGCAGCAGGCCTAAGGTGGCAGCAATCAGCGGGTTACGCATGGAACGACTCCAGAAAAACAGGGATAACTATTGGACGAGAATTGCTTGTGCCAGTTCAAGGTCGCTGGCATGAAGTTTTGCCTGGGTTCGGTGCAGATACCGCAGGGCCGACTCCAGTCGTGCGCCTCTGAGTTGGCCGTCACTGGCAATGAATGCCGCAGCGTCATCCTGGGCGGCGAGCAGCAGTTTATGGTCGAAGGGGGCGCTGGTCACCAAACTTGTGGCGTAACCGCTGGCGACGATGCCTTGGGTGGACAGGTTGAAGGCGTCATAGGCGTGGGCTGATCCACAGTAACCAAGGGCAAGAAAGACTGGAACGATCAAGAAATTCGAAGGAAGACGCATGAGACTCGACAGTTGAAAGTGAGTCCAAAGGCTAGCGCAAGGCCCGTTCTGGAGCCAGCGCCGAAACATTGGGGCAAGCCGGGCGTGCCCCATGCCTGTGCAGTCGTTTAGATTGTCAGGATCGCTTGCGCCAGTTGTGCGTCGCTTGCGCTCAGCTGTGGCGCCTGATGGCGAATGTGGTCGAGGGCGCTTTCGAGTTTCACGCCGCGGATGGAACCTTCGCTGGCGACGAAGCTGGCAGCGTCGTCACGGGCCGCGAGCACGATCTTGTCATCCTTGAACGACGACGAGACGACGTCGGTGGTCGCATCGGACGTGGCTTTGAGTGCGTTGACAACAGCGTCGGTGGTCACGATGAAGCTGGTTGCGCTGGCGTTGGCAGCCACGGCAAACAGGGCCGCAGCACTGAGCAGGCGAAGACGGGACATGGGGTAACTCCTTTGGGTAAACCAATTGAAAAGTGGCGCAGTGTCTGCAAAGTCAGACGCCAGGCGCTTGGCGCTCGCCACGTTCTGGTCTGATATTAGGCCTGAGTGTGTCGGTTCGAACAGCCCGGCATGCAAGCGGGAAGTCAGCGCCAGAACGGTTTATCCAGTTCATTGATGCGCTCGGCGTGGCTGATGCCAAGATCTGCTAGCTGACGATCATCGAGTTGAGCCAGTAAACGTCGTGTTCTCGCTCTTTCGAGACTGGCTTAGAGTGCTGTTAACAGATCTCTAACCCGGTTCAGGCAAGGTCTCGATCGAACTGAGGTGCTGGAAACATCCTGTAAAGAATTCATGATGCGGTCCCTGTCCTGATCAGTAGAGGTTCCATGCTGACACCGGCCGAACATCCACTACAGACACGCAGCGACGATATTGTACTCATTCAGTTGTTGGTTTTTGCAAACTGTACTGGTCTTCAGGTTTCCCTACTGTAAGACCGGATCTGACAGGCCAAAACGACAAAACCCGTCGTGGTTTCCCACGACGGGTTTTGTTTTTTCAATTCGGGTTGCTGGCGGTGGACCTTAAGGTCAGAGCCAGCGACGCTAACTTAGCGCCAGAACGGCTTGCTCAGCTCTTCGTAGCGTTGTGCTTCGCTAATCCCGGCGTCAGCCAGCAAACGCGAATCCAGGCGAGCCAGTTGATGGCGGCTGGTGATGCGGCGCTGCCACAACATCAGGTTGGCGATAACGCGCAGAGGCAGGGAAGCCTGGGTTTTTGCAGCGGTGTCTTCGAAGAACAGATCGGAACTGAGTGTACGTTCCATGGTGGTCATCCTTCCGCTTGTGGCGGGATTAGGTAGTGGTTTAACTGGTGCCCATGATCCTCTTGTTTGCCTAGTCTCTGTAGATACAGTTCATCTGTATTGTGAGAGCTCAGTTAACTGTTTATAGGGGGTGTACTGGTCGAAATTGAGGCAACTGTACCTGTCTGCACTGTTTAAGTGCAAAATTGCAGTTTTTGCTTCGTGGTGTGGGGATTTACTGTAGGAAATGACCAGTACAGCAGTACAGTTTTTTTCATGTTGCGAGGAGAGCAAGAGCAAGCTGACGAAACTGTGTTTGCGTCAGCTGCTTTCTGTACCAATTACTTCTTCAGCATTTGCCTGGATTCTTCCAGGTTTATGTGCCAGCTCAGGGCGTCACGCAGGATATGCGGGGTGTGCCCGCCGATGGCGCACGCGGCGGTAAAGTAATCATTCAGCGCCTGGCGGTAATCCGGGTGCACGCATTTGTCGATGATCACCCGGGCACGCTCCCGAGGCGCGAGGCCTCGCAAGTCTGCCAGGCCTACTTCGGTCACGAGGATGTCGACGTCATGTTCGGTGTGGTCAACGTGGCTGACCATCGGTACCACGCTGGAGATCGCACCGCCCTTGGCGATCGACTTGGTCACGAACACGGACAGGTGCGCGTTGCGCGCGAAGTCACCCGAGCCGCCGATACCGTTCATCATCCGGGTGCCGCAGACGTGAGTGGAGTTGACGTTGCCATAGATGTCGAACTCCAGTGCCGTGTTGATGCCGATGATGCCGAGGCGGCGCACGACTTCAGGGTGATTGGAGATCTCCTGCGGGCGCAGGACCAGTTTGTCCTTGTAGCGCTCCAGATTGCCGAACACGTCGGCGTTGCGCCGGCTCGACAGGGTGATCGAGCTGCCCGAAGCAAAGCTCAGCTTCCCTGCGTCGATCAGGTCGAAGGTCGAGTCCTGCAGTACCTCGGAATACATCGTCAGGTCTTCGAACGGCGAATCGATCAGGCCACACATCACCGAGTTGGCGATGGTACCGATGCCGGCTTGCAATGGGCCGAGCTTGTTGGTCATGCGTCCGGCTGCCACTTCCTGTTTGAAGAAGTCGATCAGGTGGTCGGCAATGGCCTGGGTCTCGGCGTCCGGTGCCAGCACAGTGGAGGGTGAATCAGCCTGGTTGGTGACCACGATGGCGACGATTTTTTCTGCCGGGATCGGGATGGCGGTGCTGCCGATGCGGTCGTCGACTTTGACCAATGGAATCGGGGTGCGGGTCGGGCGATAGGTTGGAATATAGATGTCGTGCAGACCTTCGAGGTTCGGGTTGTGCGCCATGTTGATCTCGACAATCACATGCTTGGCGAAGATCGCGAAGCTGGCCGAGTTGCCCACCGAGGTGGTTGGCACGATATGTCCTTGCTCGGTGATCGCTACGGCTTCAATCACGGCAATGTCCGGCAGTTTCAATTGCTGGTTGCGCAATTGCTCCACGGTTTCCGACAAGTGCTGGTCGATGAACATGACTTCACCGGCATTGATCGCCTTGCGCAGCGTGCTGTCGACCTGGAACGGCATGCGTCGCGACAGCACGCCGGCTTCCGTCAACTGCTTGTCGAGGTCGTTGCCCAGGCTTGCGCCAGTCATCAGGCTGATCTTCAGCGGCGTGACCTTGGCGCGCTCGGCCAGCGCCTGGGGGACGGCCTTGGCTTCGCCGGCGCGAGTAAAGCCACTCATGCCGACGGTCATGCCGTCCTCAATCAGAGCGGCAGCGTCGGCAGCGCTCATCACTTTGTCCAACAACGAAGACAGGCGAATACGGTCACGGTACATGGATTGTTATCTCGGGCAACAGGTAGCAGGACGTGCAGTCTAGTGAATTGCGCCGACTTCTGTCCCGCTACCAAGGTCGCAATCGAGGCGTCTATTCCGGGCCTTTGAAGCAAAACACCGTTACCGGATCGGTAACAAAAGCATAGTTTGTCCGACGATTTGCGCAAACAAAAACGCCCCGACAAGTCGGGGCGTTCCGGGTGCCGCGCGGGGTTAGTCGACGGCTTTGACCATGTCTTCGATGACCTTTTTAGCGTCGCCGAACACCATCATGGTTTTGTCCAGGT